>CALMQD010000378.1 GCA_937871415.1 uncultured Phycisphaerales bacterium
CCTTCGCGTTTGAGGGCGTTGGGCGCGAACCAGCGCGACCGGAGCCACGCTCGAAACTTGCTGTCGGCCTGCTCGCGCTTCACCAGGAACGGCAGAACGCCCCAGGGCTTGATGAGTGTCGCGGCCGAAGCGGTCGCCACGATGTTGCTCCCACAGAACGGGCACGAGAAACTCGTGACGTTCGGCGGGCGTTCCATCTCCGCGGCGCACGCATCGCACTTCACGACCAGCCGCTGCACGAGCGGGGCGGCGTCCTTCAGGCTCTGGATCGCGGCGACAAAGTCGCGCTCCTCGACCGGCACATCACCGCCGTCGATCTCGTTGAGTGTGCCGCAGTAGGGACACGTCAACGATCGGGTTCCGGGCGCGAACTCGAGCTTGCCGCCGCACTTGGAGCACGGGAACCGACGCTGACCCGGTGCTGCTCCGTCCGGCGCGATCAAGGGATCGACCGCCGGCTCGGCGCCGGCTTCGACCGTGTGATCAATGGGTTCCGGTGACTCTGGCAACTCTCGCGCCCTCGCCGAAGCGATCGACCCGTCGTGCGTAGGTGATCAACAGGTTCGCACAGGCTTCAGCCCTGCGGGGGAAGAGGCGGCGGCGCCGCCGCGAGCACCGAGGCCAGTTCGGGCACATCGCGCGCCGGCAGCCAGTTCGCCATGCCCTGTTTCCAGACGAGCGTGTCGGGCCTGAGTTCGCCCGAGCGCGCCTTGGCGGTCAATAGTGACAGCTCGAACGGGCCGGCCTGCTGCCCCCCCACCGCGATGAACCACGGGGGGCTCATGCCGGGGATCGGCGGGGGCGAACCGGGCCCTCCCTGGGCGCCGCTCGCTTGCGATGCCCCCGCGGATTGACCGACCATCCCCGCCATCGACGCCCCGAGACCGATGCCGATCATCGACCCGGCGGTGCCGGGGTTCTTGGCCGCGTCGCGCAGCGCCTCGGCCGCCTGGTACTTGGTGTACGCGTCGAGGTTGCCGACGACGCCCATGCTCGTGCGCTTGTCGAGCGCCGCCTCGACTTCGGGGGGCAGGGAGATGTTCTCGATGAGCAGTTTGGGCACCTCGACGCCGTACTTGGCGAAGTCGCCCTTCATCTTGTTGCCGATGAACTCCGCGAGCTCGTTCTGATTACCGGCCATGTCGAGCACGGGGATCTTGCTCGACGCGATGATGTCGGCGAACTCGCTGACGATCAGGTTGCGGAGCTGGTTGACGATCTCGTCGGTGGTGAAACGCCCGTCGGTCCCGACGACCTGGCGGATGAAGGTCGCCGGATCGCTGACGCGCAGCGTGTACGTTCCGAAGGCCCGCAGTCGCACGGGACCGAACTCCGGGTCACGCACCATGATCGGGTTCATCGTGCCCCACTTCAGGTCCGTGAACTGGCGGGTCGAGACGAAGTAGACCTCGGCCTTGAAGGGCGACTCGAAGCCGTACTTCCAGCCCTTGAGCGTGGAGAGGATCGGCAGGTTCTGCGTCTGGAGCGTGTGCGTGCCGGGCGCGAAGACGTCGGCCAGCTGGCCCTCGTTGACGAACACCGCCGCCTGACCCTCGCGGACCACCAGTTGGGCCCCGTACTTGATCTCGTTATTGCGCCGGTCGAAGCGGTGGACAATCGTGTCGTTCGTGTCGTCGAGCCACTGAACGATGTCGATCAACTCGCCGCGAAGACGGTCCCAGATGCTCATGTTTCTCGTTTCCTCTCTGGCTGCTCGGCTCGAGGGCCGGCCACGATAACTGTAAGCCGTTTTGGGCCGCACCGCCGTCGGTGCGGGTGATTCCCCGATGGCGGGGTGGCGGCGTCACGGGCACGCGCGCCGGGTGGGACAACACGCCGTCCGGCGGGCGAGCGTCCTGAAAACACCAGCGGCTCGGGCCGATAGGCACGCTTGTTGTTAGTAGCAGTCGCCGGACGGTTTCGTCCGAGCCCGACGATTTCCAAACTCGAGCACTCGGCATGGCCCATCCGTCCCCGATCCCATCCGAACTCATCGTCCGTCAGCACGAGCGCTATTCGTGCTCGATGCCGGCGCGCCTGCGCGTCATCCCGGACGACGCCGTGCAGATCACGCTCTCCCGCTCCGCGGGGGACGGGTCGGGCTGGGTCGCGTGCACGCTGGTGGACTGCTCCAGCGGCGGCCTGGGCGTGCAGCTCCCGGTCTTCTTCCCGCGCGGGGCACGAGTGCAGATCCAGGTCCTGAACCCCGCGCCGGCCCAGGGCGCGAGCCCCGAACTGTTCAAGGGTGTCGCACGCGTGCAGCGTGTGTCCATGGTGGATCGCACACCAACTTATTACGCCGGGTGTCTGCTGGTCTCCGGCGGGTCGGGGATGGCACAAATCCGGGCGCTGCTCGACTTCATCCGGTCCTCGGGAGCCAAGCGTGCTGAGTAACGACGATTTCGTCATCTCGGCGCTGGTCGAAGAGGGGCGCCTGACGTCGCAGGGCGTCGAGACGGCGCGGCGGGCGGCCGTCGAGCGCGGCACCACTGTGTGCGAGGCGCTGGTTGCCCAGGGGGCCCTGACGACCCGGGACGTGGCGCTGGCCCGCGCGCAGACCTACGAGTTCCCGTACGTCGACCTCGCGAACTACGAGCCCAACTTCGACAACTCGCGTCTGGTGAGCCGAGACACGGCGGATTCACTGCTGGCTTTCCCGCTGTTTGTGCTCGCGGACGTGGCGACGGTCGCGATGGCCAATCCGCTGGACCTGCGGGCCGTCGATCAACTCCGCAACCTGCTCAAGACCGACGTCGAGGCCGTGCTGTGCGAGCCCGAGAGCCTCCGCGCCCTCATCGACCGTGCGTACTCGATGATCGGCGACAGCGCCAAAGCAGCGGGCACGAAGGCCGACGACCTCTCGTTGACGACCGGCAAGGAACCGATCGTCGCCGCGGTCAACCAGATCCTTGCGCAGGGCATCGACCTGGGCGCCTCGGACATCCACCTCGGCCCCGACGAGCACGAGCTGCACCTTCGCTACCGCGTGGACGGCACGCTGCGGGCATCGCAGGGCCCCGGACTGGCGGCCCACTCGGGCATCATGCAGCGCCTGAAGGTCATGGCCAACCTCGACCTGACGCAGACGCGCCGGCCCCAGGACGGGAAGTTCCGCTACCTCCACAACGGGCGGAACGTCGATTTCCGGCTCTCGATCATCCCGACGATCTGCGGCGAGAACGCCGTGTTGCGCATCCTGCACTCGGGCGCGGCGATCAAGGGCTTCGCCGAGCTCGGTTTCCCGGCCGAGGCCCAGAAGCAGTTCGAGAGCATCATCGAGCACCCGCACGGGATGATCCTCGTCACCGGCCCGACGGGCTCGGGCAAGACGACGACGCTCTACACCGCGCTGAAGAAGCTCAACTCGCCGGACCTGAACATCGTGACCATCGAGGACCCGGTCGAGATCCGCATGCCGCTGGTGCGACAGGTGCAGGTGAACACCGAGATCGGCATGACCTTTGCCGGCGCGCTGTGGTCGGTGCTGCGCCAGGACCCCGACGTGGTGTTCGTCGGCGAGATCCGCGACGAGGAGACGGCGCGCATCTCCGTGCAGGCGGCTCTGACCGGGCACCTGGTGCTCTCCAGCCTGCACACCAACGACGCTGCCGGCGCGATCCCGCGGCTCCACGACCTGGGATGCCCGCCGTTCGCCATCAACGCGGCGCTGCTCTGCGTGATCGCGCAGCGCCTGGTGCGCCGGGTGTGCCCCGACTGCACGTGCCCGGACCAGCCGAGCGCCGAACTGATCGCGCGCTTCGGCGTGGACGACCCTTCCGCGCGGTTCCTCCGCGGGCGCGGGTGCGCCCGCTGCTCGAACACCGGTTACCGCGGGCGGGTCGGCGTCTACGAACTGCTGCAGATCACCGAGCCCCTCCGCCGGGTCGTGGAGAACAAGGGCTCGATCGACGCCATCCAGAGCCAGGCGTTGGCCGACGGCATGCGCCTGATGTGGCACGACGGCGTGAGCAAGGCGCTCATGGGCCTGACCACGCTGGAGGAACTCTCCCGCGTCGTCGCCATCCAGTCCACCGAGCGTCCCGAGGACACCGCCCCGGCTGAACTGCGGAGGGCCGCGTGAGCGCGGTGACCTTCCAGTACTCGGCCGTGGACCGCGCCGGAGCCCGGCACACCGGCGCGACGCAGGCGGCGTCGCGCGGCGAGGCGTACCGCAAAATCGCCGCGCTGGGGCTGACGCCGGTACAGATCAAGGCCGCGGGCGAGGCCGGCGGCGGCCTGCTCGGCCGGGGTTCGCGCAAGGCCCGGCCCAAGGACATCGCTCACTTCACGTACCAGCTGGGCGTGCTCATCTCGGCGCGCATCCCACTGTCCGAGGGCCTGCTGTCGATCGCGGCCCAGGAGCGGGAGGGCCAGCTCAAGGACGTCATCACCGACATCGCCCATCGCGTGCAGGCCGGTGAGCAGATCGCTACTGCGCTCGAACAGCACGAACGCGTCTTCGGCTCGGTGTACATCTCGACCATCCGCGCGGCGGAGCGTGCGGGCACTATGTCGCGCGTGCTCGATCACCTGTCCGACATGCTCGAGCGGCAGCAGGAATCGCGGTCCCAGCTCCGCGGGGCGCTCATGTACCCCGCCTGCGTCGTGAGCGTGCTCCTGCTCGCGGTGACGTTCCTCGTCGCGTTCGTCGTGCCGCGCTTTGCCGGCATGTTCGAGAAACGCGGGCTGGAACTGCCGCTCTTCACCAAGGCGCTGATGGGGCTGGGGCTCTCGGTCCAGCACTACTGGTGGGCGTACCTGATCGCGATTGCCGCGGCGGTGTTTGGCCTGCGTCGGACCATGGGCTCGCAGTCGGGGCGCGAGCGGATCGACCGACTGCTGCACAAGGTGCCCTACATCCGCTCGATCCTCGAGGGGCTGGCGATCGCGCGCTTCACGCGCGTGCTGGGCATCAGCCTGTCGTCGGGGCTGAACCTGATCGAGGCGATCGAACTCTCGGGCAAAGCGTCCGGGAGGCCGCTCCTGCAGGCCGATGCGCAGAAGATGATCGACCAGGTCCGCACCGGCGGACGCCTTGGCGAGGTGCTCGGCACCTGCAACTACCTGACGCCGTTCACCAAGAGGATGCTCGGCGCCGGCGACCAGTCGGCGGAACTTCCGCGCATGTGCGACATTGTTGCGCGGCACTACGACCGAGAATCCGCGCAGCTCGCGAAGAACATCGGCACGGTTATCGAGCCCGTGCTCATCGTGCTCATCGCGATGGTGGTCCTCGCCGTCGCGCTGGCGATCTTCCTGCCGATGTGGGACATGGTGAAACTCGTCGGGTAGCTGGTACCGCTTGCATCCGGGGTTCGGCTCAAGCCCCCCCCCGATCAGGACGAAGGTCTTTCAAGCGACCCGGCCGCGATCCACGCGGCGAGTCGACCTCACCCAGCAACGGAGAACGGAAATGGTCAACGCAGCGAAACTCACCCGCAACAAGGCGTTCACGCTCGTCGAGCTGATCGTCGTGATCGTCGTGCTGGCGATCCTGTCGGGCGTCGCGATCCCCAAGTACTTTGACTACGCCGCCAAGGCCAAGGAGTCCGCCTGCAAGGCGACCCTGGGTGCGGTGCGTTCGGCCATCGCCAACTTCTATGCGAACACGCTTGTGAACAACGGCACCGCGGCGTACCCCACGCTCGTGCAGATGCAGACGACCGGCACGGTCATGCAGGAGACGCTCGCGGCGAACCCGTACAACAACTCCTCGACCATCGCCGCGGCGACCTACAGCGCTTCGGCCCCGCCGACCACCGGCAACGCCGGCTGGAACTACGACGCCGCCAGCGGCAAGTTCTGGGCCAACACCAACACCTCGGGCGTCGGCGAAAACTCCTGGTAAGGCGGGGTCTGGCGTTCAATGGGTGAGCGCATGCGCAAGTCGATACAGGACTCCACGAGCCGCGCCCGGGTGCACCTCGGGCGCGGCTTCTCGTTGGTCGAACTGATCGCGGTCGTCCTGCTGTTGTCGATCATGGCCGCGGCCGCGGTGCCGGCGGTGAGCCGGGCCGCGGAGCAACGTGCCGCGGCGGGCGTGGAGCTCGTCGCCCGGGACATCCTGTACGCGCGGGACTCGGCTTCGTCATCGGGGCTCGGCACGTGGCTGGCGTTCGACACTGTTCAGCAGCGGTACACGGTGTACCGAGAGAACCGGACGAACCTCGGGCGCGCGGGGAGGCAGGTCGCGGCGGACCCCGCGACGGGACTGGACTTCATCGTCCGGTTCGGCGTCGGCGACCTCTCTGGGCTGACGCTGACCGCCTTCAGCGCGGGGACCGGATCGGAGATCGGTTTCGACTGGCAGGGGCGGCCGAAGAACCAGAACGAGGCGGCCCTCTCCTCGAACGCCGTCGTCGGACTGTCGAACGGACGGCAGATCGTCATCGACGCCGCGTCGGGCGCGGTCTCGATCCAGTAGCACGTCCGGGGTTGATCTTGCGCGAGCATGTTCCTGAAGCACCCAACCCACCACCGCTCTCCACGACGGGCCTTCACGCTCATCGAGGCGATCTGCGCGATCGTTCTGCTGGCGGTCGCGCTGCCGGCGATGTTCTGGGCGGTGCGTGACGCCGCGGTGCGCCGGGCCGACCCGGCGCTGGCTATCCGGGCGCGCTGGCTCGCATCGGAGAAACTGGAGAGCATCATCGCGGACCGGCACTGCACCACGCGCGGGTACCCGTACGTGACGGCGTCGAACTATCCCGGCGAGGACTCGATCGCCGGTTTCGCCGGATTCTCGCGCTCGGTCGCGGTCGCCGAGACCGGGGCCGACCTCGCCGGTCCGGGCGCCGGATACAAGCGAGTCACCGTGACCGTCTCCTACACCAACAGCCGCGGCCAGACTTCGGCCTTCAGCCTCGCCACCGTCCTGACGGACTACTGAACGTGAACAGCGGACCGCGACCAACTCGGGCCACTCCTTGCCGCGCGGCTCGCGGCTTCACGCTCGTCGAAGCGATGACGGCGATCGTCGTCGTCTCGTTCCTGATGGTCTCTACGGCCAACATCATTTTTGCGTCGGTCGACAGCTACCTGGCCTCGGCGGCACGCTCGCGATTGACCGCGGATCTTTCCGTCGCGATGGAGCAGGCATCGGCGGCGCTGAGGGACATCCCGCTCGATTCAAGCCAGGCCGGCGCCGTGCCGGCGATCAGCGCCGTGTCGGCCAGTTCCCTGAACTGGTCTGCTGACTCTTCGCTCACGCTTTCGGGGACGAGCCTGGTCCTGAACACCGCGGGCACACCACGCACGCTCATGTCGGGCGTTACGTCGTTTGCGCTCGCGGCGTGGAACGACGCCGGGAGTGCTCTGTCGCTTCCCCTCTCCGGTGCGGGTTGCCAGCAGGTTCGACGCGTCGAACTGACCATCTCCGCATCTCGATCGGGTGTCAGCGAGACCTTGCGGACGCGCGTGTTCCTGCGCAACTTGATCGAGGGCTCGTCGTCCAACTGACTCTCTCGAGCGGAGAGGTGTTTATCGGGCATAGCCGCCGGACCGACCCATCCGTTGCGCGGCGCCCCACCAAACTCGGGCCCCGGAGCCGTCGATATCCACGGCTGAAGCGGGATCGCCCGCGTTTGCACCCTGATCGCCACCCCAGAGCGGAGGATGCCGGTGAAGGCTCATCGCCTCGTCATCGAACTCAGCCCGTCCTGCCTCGTCGTCACGCGTTTTGACGCGGGCGTTGTCGCGGACGTGGCGTCCGCCCGCTTCGACACCCCGCTCTCCGGGTTCACGCCGTCGGTGCTCGATGGCATCCGTGCCACGCTCGAGGGGTTGCTCGCAGAACTGCGGGTTCAGGGCGGTGATACCCAGGCAACCGTGATCTTGAGCGGCCCCGGAGCCGCGGCCGGAGCGCACTCGAGCCCCGCGGGCGTGACGCCCGGTGG
>CALMQD010000379.1 GCA_937871415.1 uncultured Phycisphaerales bacterium
GAAGACCTTTTCGGGCTCATCGTCTCCCAGCAGGCAGCGCCCGCGGTCGCGGGCGCCGGGAGCGCGCCGCTGGCCGGTCCGACCCCGGTCGCGATCGCGGAGGGCGCGCTGCGCTGCCGCCTGGCGCGCGGCGCTCAGGCGTCCGCGACCGTGGCGTACATGGAGTGGGTCAAGTGGGCCTCTCTCGGACCGCCGAACGTCGCGCGGACCTGGACCGCGCCCGCGCCGGAGGTCGCCGCCGCTCAACCCGAGTGGATCGGCGGCACGCTCGAAGCGCCCGCGGTGATCGATGAAGGCACGGGGCTGGCGCCGATGGCGCCGCCGATCTTCATCGCCGAGCCCGCGATCCTCGCGCTGGCGCAGTCGGACCAGTTCCGACGCTACACGAGCGCACCGATCACCAAGGCGCCCTCGCTGGGCGAGCTCAGCGCGTGGTACCTCGCCGCGATGCGGTTTGAGGCCGGCCTGAGCGTTGAACGTCCGCCCGCCGTCGCCGGTGCGACGTCGAGCGAGGGCCTGCGCCTGGTCCGCGACGTGGTGGTCGCCCGCATCGGCGATGCGTCCGAGCGCGATGCGGCGCGCGCCGCGCTGCGCGGGCGCCTCGAACGCCCCAACGCCGATCCCCCTCCCTGGCTCGAGGCCTGGGTGCGGGCCGCGATCGGCCGCTCCTTCATCTCCGAGGGCGACGCGGACCTCAAACGCCGCGGCGTGCTGGAACTGCTGCACGTGCCGGCGCGGTTCGCGGCCCAGGAGCCGTACCTTTCGGGATTGGCGATCGCCGAAGCCGCCGTGACGCTCGAGGACCTGAACGACCACACGTCCGCCGGTGTCCTGGTCAAGGAACTCCTCAAGCGTTACCCCCAGCACCCCGCCCGGAACTGGGACCGCCTGCGGGAGATCGGCGCAAAGCCCTGAACGCGGTCGGAGCGTCCAAGCACAATGACGCGGCATTCGGAGCCGCTTCCCGATCTGAGAAGACTCGACATCGACATGGCCCACGGTGAGCGCAACCAGCACGGAGGCAGGGACGGTCGGGGCATTTGGTCTCGGGCGGCCGTCTGTGCGCTGGTCGCCGGCGTTTTGTGGTGGGCCGGGGACGCGGCGGCGCAGCAGCCACCGTCACAACCGAGCATCCCGCCGACGACCCCTTCGCTCCCGCCGCCGCCGGAGCCCGAGTCGTCCCCAGCCGCCGGCAACTCGCCCGACGATGCGCTGGAGGCCTATCTCGAATCGCTGAACCTGACGGGCCTGCGGGCGGATTTCCTTCTCGCCCGGCTTTCTTCGGCGCCGCGCGATCAGCGTGTGGCGATCGCCGAGCGCCTGGCGCGTCTGTACGTTGAGCTTCTACAGAACGCCGCGACCGCCGACGAAAGGACGCGGATCGGCGCAAAGGCGGAGGAGCTGCTGAAGCTCGTTCCCGAGGCCGACGGGTTCGAGCTGCGCCTGAACCTCGCCAAGGCCCTCTACCTGCGAGCGGAGGATTCCGCCGAGCGAACGCGGATGCGCTTGGCCAGCGCCGACGAGGCGGCGCAGGCCAAGGCGACGCTCTCGGGCCTCGAGCCCCAACTCAGGGACATCGCGACGCGCCTCCACGCCCGGGTGGATGCGCTCGAGCGTCGCGAGAACTCCGGCATCGACGACCCGGCGCTGCAGGGCGAGCTCGGCGAGGCGCGGCGCCTGCGCTCGCTCGCGTATTACTACACCGGCTGGTGCGACTACTACCTCGCGATGCTCAGCGGCGACGCGGCCCCGGCGCTCGAGGCGATGAAGGCCTTCGGCTGGGTGGTCGGAACGCCCAACAACCGCGTGCCCAGCCTCGACAAGCTGCAGCCGGCCCTGCTCAAGTACGAGCACGTGGCCCGCGCGGCGCTCGGGTGCGCGCTCTGCGCCGCTCTGCGCGGCAACGACGCCGAGGCGCTCCGCTGGGTCGACGCCGTCGACCAGGCCGACGACCTGCCCCCGGCCGTCCGCGAGCAACTCCTCTCGCGTCGCATCATCGTTCTCGCGAGCACCAAGCGCTGGCCCGACCTGGAACTGCTCATCCGCAGGACGCGCAACAGCGATCGCAGCGGCGGCGGTCCTTCGGTCCAACCGCTGCCCGTCTGGACGGCCCGCCTGCTCGCGGTCGTGACGCTCGACGCCGACAAGCGCTACGCCGGAGACGTCATCGAGACGCTCTCGAAAGTGGCGCTCGCGGACCTTGTCGCCCGGGGCGAAGTGGCGCACGTCCTGGACCTGGTCGACAAGTTCGGCACCACCCCGATCGGCGAGCGTGGGTTCATCGTGCACTACGTCCGGGGTGTTCAGGCCTACGACCGGGCCCGCTCGGAGCACCAGGCCTCGCAGGAGAACCCCGAGGAGCCCGCCGTTTCCACCAAGTTCCGCGCCGCGTACGCCGACGCCGCCGACCTGCTCGAGGCGGCCGTCAACCAGCCCGACGCCGACCAGTACCGCGCCGACCGCGCCCGCGCCGCGACCGCGCTGGGGCGTGCCCGTTTCTTCGCCGGTCGCATGATCCCCGCGGCCGACGCTTTCCGGCAGGCGTTCGAGATCGCGCCCCCGAAGTCCAAGGACGCGGAGGAGGCGCTGTGGCTGTCGATCCTCGCGCTCGAACGCGCGATCAAGGGCCAGGACTCGGCGTTGGTCGGCGCGGACAAGTCCACCGTCGAGCGACGCGACCAGACCGCGGCGCTCTTCCTCAAGACCTTCCCCGAGTCCGATCGCGCGGGGCGTCTGCTGCTGATGCAGATCTCCTCCGGCCTGCTGTCGCCCGACGACGCGGTGCGCGTCCTGGCGAGCGTCAGCCCCGATTCGGCCCTCTACCCCGCGGCGAGGCGGCAGTTGGCGCGGGCGTTGTACGACCGGGTGCGGAACGCGCGCGGAACGGAGCGGGAAGTTGCCTCGCTCAAGTTCCTGCAGGTCGCCGACGAGGTGCTGTCGATCGATCGGCGAATCGTCGTCGAGAACTCCGACCCCGCGGAGCAGAAAGCCGCGGGCGAGCGCGTCGTTCTGCTGGCGCGTCAGATGCTCGACGCGCTGCTCTCGGGCGACACGCCCGACCCGGGCCGGGCCCAGAGCGTGCTCGAAACGCTCGAGGGCGTGGCGCAGCACCAGAGCCTCTCGCTCACCGAGCACCAGGGGGAGCTGGCCTTCCGGCGCCTGCAGATCCACCTGTACTCGGGCGATGAAGCGGCGGCGCAGGCGGACCTCAAGACGCTCGACGACATGGGCCCGCGCGTCCTGCAGTTCATCGACGCCGCCGAGCGGTCGATCTACCGTCGCTCGCTGCTGCGTTACCGCGCCGCGCCCAAGGACAACAACATCGAGGAGGCGCGATCGCTCGCGCGGGACGGGTACCGCGTCGTGGAGCGGCTCGGGAGTGATCCGGCCCGCCTGGCCGATCCGTCGATCCTCGCGGCGTTCTCGTCGGTCGCGGAGGCGGCGTTCGTCGTGTGGAAAGCCTCGGGCGAGACGCCGATGCGAGACCTCTCGATCCGCCTCGATCAGAGCGTGCTCGGTGCACAGCCGCGTGCCCTCGACTCGCTGATCCGGCTCAGCGAAGCCGCGGAATCCGCCGGCGACACACGCCGCGCGATCGAATGCTGGAGCATGCGCCTGGCCGCGGCCTCGACGGGACAGACGCCGTGGTTCGAGGCCCGGTACAACCTCATCCGGCTGCTCGCGAAGGTCGAGCCGCAACGTGCACGGGCGCAGTTGGATCAGCACAAGGCGCTCTATCCGGACTTTGGCCCGGAGCCTTTCGGATCGCAGATCCGCCGGCTCGACGCCGAGGTGGCGCAGACGCCGACCGCGCCGGGCCCGGTCGGCTCCACGCCCGGCACGGGTTCGGCACCCCCCGCACCGTCGACCGT
>CALMQD010000380.1 GCA_937871415.1 uncultured Phycisphaerales bacterium
GCTTTCAACTTCCTGTTCACCGAGCCCCGGTTCTCGCTCAACATCTACGACTCCGGCAATGTGCTCACGTTCGGCGTCATGCTCGCGGTCGGGCTGGTGGTCGGGACGCTGGCGGCGCGCTCGCGCGAACAGTCTCAGCGCGCCAGCGACCGCGAGCAGGCCACGGCGGCGCAGTACGCGCTCTCGCGGGAGCTCGCGGCCGCGCGCGAGGCAAGCGACGTCTGCCGGATCGTCGCCCGGCACGCCCACGACCTTCTGCAGGCCGACGTGGTCGTCTGCATGCCCGTCGCGCCCGCGGCGAACGCTCCGGGCGCCCAAGGGGCGTCGCGACTCGACACGATCGCGGCGGCCGGATCGCCCGATTGGTTCGACGACGGTGCGGGCCGGGAACGCGGCGTAGCGCAGTGGTCCTTCGACCACGCCCGGACGGCCGGACGCGGCACACCGAAACTCCCCTCCTCGGCCGGTCGGTACGTCCCGCTGATCGGCGCCGGCGGCAAGGTCGGGCTCATCGGCGTGCGCCTGGCGCGGGGCGACGGCGCCGACGGCGGATGGTCCGATCCCGAGACGGCGCAGGCGCTGGAGGCGATCGCGACACAGGCCGGCTCGGCGCTGGAACGCGTCGCGCTGGGCGAATCGCACCAAGCGGCGCGACTGGAGGCCGAACGCGAGCGCCTCCGCAGCGCCCTGCTCAGCTCGGTCTCGCACGATCTGCGGACGCCGCTGGCCAGCATCACCGGCGCCGCCAGCGCCCTCGAATCACACTCCGCAGGGACGCTCGACGACACAACCCGCGCCGCCCTGCTCCGGACGATCGTCGACGAGTCGAGCCGGCTCAACGACATCATCGCCAACCTGGTGTTCGCGACGCGCCTGGAGTCCGGCGCCGTCGCGCTACGCAGAGAATGGACGACCGTCGAGGAGGTCATCGGCGTCGGCCTGGCGCGGCACCGGGAAGCCCTCGCGTCACGCCCGTTCCGTGTGCAGGTCCCGCCGGACCTGCCGATGATCCGAGTCGATAGCGCGATGCTGCCCCAGGTCGTCCACAACCTCGTCGAGAACGCCCTGCGTTACACGCCCGCCAACACGCCGCTGGGCGTGAGCGCCTGGGCGAGCCAGGGGCGGGTGGTCGTGAAGGTGTGGGACCAGGGGCCGGGCCTGGCCGACAACGAGGCGTCCAAGGTCTTCGAGCGTTTCTACCGCGGACGGGCCTCGAAGGCCGGCGGCGCGGCGCCCGCCGCCTCGACGGGCATGGGCCTGGGGCTCACCATCTGCGAGGGCGTCATCCGTGCCCACGGGGGGCGGATCTGGGCCGAGCCCCACTCGCCGCACGGCGCGGCGTTCATCTTCTCCCTCCCCGTCGAGGAGCCGCAGCCGGTGCTCCCGCAGGAGCCGGATCGCGCCGAGGCCGGCGCGGGAGGCGCGAAGTGAGCGACAACCGCGCAAGCCCGATACCCACGCAGCCTCCGGCGCACGCCCCGCTGGTGCTCGTCATCGAGGACGAGGAGCCGATCCGGCGCTTCCTGCGTGCGACCCTGGAGGCGAACCACTTCCGCGTGAAGGAGGCCGAGACCTCGCGCGACGGTGTGCTGCAGGCGGTGACCGTCTATCCCGACATCATCCTGCTCGACCTGGGCCTGCCCGACGGCGACGGCCTGCAGGTCACCCGGACGATCCGCACCGAGTCGCGCGTGCCGATCATCGTGCTCTCGGCGCGAGGCCAGGAGTCCGACAAAGTCGCGGCCCTCGATGTCGGCGCCGACGACTACCTCACCAAGCCCTTCGGTGTCGGAGAACTGCTCGCACGCATCCGCGTCGCCCTGCGACACTCGGCGCTGGGAGCGGCCTCGGGCCCTGCCGGCGAGGCCAGGCCCTACGAGGCGACGATCGACGGTCGGACGCTGCGGGTCGACCTCGCGTCACGCCTGGTCCACATCACCGACGGCGCCGGGCGGCGCGAGGTGCGCCTCACGCCGATGGAGTTCAAACTCCTGGCGCTGCTGGTCAAGCACGCCGGCAGGGTGCTGACGCACGCGATGATCCTGAAGGAGGTCTGGGGACCACAGCACGCCGGCGACGTGCAGTACCTCCGCGTCTACGCCGGCGAACTGCGCAAGAAACTGGAGTCCGAACCGGCCCAGCCGCGCTTTCTGGTCACCGAGCCGGGCGTGGGATACCGCCTGTCCGACCCCGCGATGTGATGCGGCAAGCCCCGGCGGAGCCCGCAAACGCCCGCGCATGAAAAAAGCGGAAGACCCCGGCACTCGGAGCCTTCCGCTCAAGCGGAGAGGGGGGGATTCGAACCCCCGACACGGACGAGCCGTGTACCGGTTTTCGAGACCGGCGCGTTCAACCACTCTGCCACCTCTCCCAAGGTGTCCGGCGGCACGTGGGCCCGCCGGAGTGGAACCAGCATCGTTGGCCGTTGAGGCGGGGGCGTCAAACCACCCGAACGAGCCGAACACCGTGGCTCCATCGTCGCTGCCCGCAACCTCCGGTGCGGCCTACCGGTCTCGGCGATCGCGACGCGCCCACAGCGCCACCGAGTTATCGCCCGACAAGCACACCCGCGTGAATCAAGCGACTCAGTACGCGGACACAACCAGGCTTCCGGCGGCACTCGCGATCTGGACGGAGGATTCGCGGTCGGATCGCCGGCTTCGCCGCCCGCTTCCTCCCCGCCGCACGGAAACCCGGCCGGAGGGACTTCCCCCCAAGTCCCCGTCGTCTCCTGCTTCCCCGCCGGGGCGAGGATCGATGCAGATGCAATCATTTTGCAAGTTAGTGCCTGCAACCTTTTCGCCGGTCGGACGTTTAACTCTGTGACAGCCCGTCGCCCCTGGTCCTGCGGGAAAGTCCACGCGGAAGGGGCCGGGCAAGGAACCCGGCGGCCCTAGGGCCGCGGCTGAGGTCCGGACAGCGGGGACGGGGGCGCAGGGCCGGACGCGTCAGCGACCGGCATCGGCCGGAAGGCGGCCACGGAAGGAGTTGGTCATCATGTTCTCCACGAGATTCGTCTGCATGGTCTGCGGCAGCGCCCTGGCGCTCTCGCTGGCCCCCGTCGCTTCCGCGGACGACCACGCGGGGCCCGGGCGATACAACAACCTCAACAGGCTGAACGATCGCGGCGGACGCGACGATCGCGACCGCGGGCGGGACGACCGCTCCGACGATCGGCGCGGTTCGTACGACCGTGACCGGTGGCATGGGCGCGACCGCGACGACGACCATCGCTCATCGTTCCGCATCGGCATCGGGATCGGCTCGGGCTGGGGTGTGGGAAGGCGCGACTGGGACCGGTGCGACGATGATTGGCGTTGGCGCCGACCGGTGGTCGTGACCCCGTGCCCGCCGCCGGTGGTCGTGGCGCCGTGCCCCCCGCCGCGCGTGATCTACCCCGCCGAGCGCGAGGTCATCGTGCAGCGACAGGTGGTGGTCGAGACACCGGTGGTGCGCGAGGTCGTGGTCGAGCGCCCGGTCGTGGTGGAAAAGCCCGTGATCATCGAGAAGCCGGTGGTCGTGGAGAAGCCCGTCGTCGTTGAGCGGCGTGTCGAAGTGGCGGCCCAGCCCGAGCCGGGCAACTACCGCGACCGCGAACTGGGCGACGCCTACCTCCGCATGGGTGACTTCACCAACGCCGTGCGCGTCTACGGACGCTACGTCGCCACCGTCGGCGGGAAACAGGACGGCACCGCCGTGCGCAACTACGGCCTGGCCCTCATCGCCGCGGGGAGCGCGAACGAGGGCTTCCGGAATGTCGCGACCGGCTACCGCATCGAGCCGTCGATGCTCGACCGCCCGCTGAGCGTGTCGGACCTGGGCGGAGCGCAGGCGTACACCGCGCTGCTCGACGCCGCGGCTCGCGCCGCCGATACGCAGAACACCGCGGAATCGTACCTGAGCCTGGCGGTGCTGCACGACGCGAACGGCCAGCGCGACGCGGCGGAGACGGCGCTGAAGAGCGCCCGCGACCGCGGGCTGGAGGCCGCACTCCTGGACAAGTTCGTGCTCCGCTTCGCACAGGCCCGCTGAGCAGAGCGCCGGATCTCGGGCTCGCAACAACTCAGTCTCGCACAGCCGCCTCGGTCGCCGGGTTGTCTTCTTCCCCGCCGGCCGAGGCGGCGATTTCTTGGAACTGCTCGGGCGTCAACTGCTCGGCGCGGCTGGTGGGCGACAGGCCAAGCAGGAGCGAGCCGGAACGGGCGGTGAGTTCCTCCCAGGTTGGCAGGCCCAGCGACTCGCGGCACTGGCGGTAGACCGCACCGATCTGCTTGCGCCGCTGCTGGAATAGCGCCTCGGCGACCCGTGACGTGCGCTGGAGCAGCGCGAGGCTCGGCGCGCCCGAAGCGGGCTTGCGCACGAGCCGGATCATCGCGCTCGTCACATCCGGCGGGGGCCAGAAGCACCCGCCCGGCAGCACCGCCAGCCGCTCCACGTCGCACGCCAGTTGCGCAACGACGCCGATCGGCCCGTAGTCCCGCGAGCCCGGGACCGCCAGCAATCGGTCCGCGAGTTCCTTCTGCACCGTGACGCTCATCGAGCGGCACGCCGGATGGTTGCAGATCAGCACCAGCAGCAGCGGCGTCGCGGCCCCGTACGGCAGGTTGGCCACCAGGTGAAACTCTCCGGAGTTGGAGCCCGCCGCCGCGGACATCTCGCGCATCGCGGCGTTCAGCGACGGGTTGAGCGCCCGCTTGCTCTGAAGGCAATCGGCGTGCACGAGGCGGAAGCGCGATGCCGGGTCGAAACCCGCGTGCCGGAGGCGCTCGGTCATCCGGGAGTCCACGAGCCGGCTGAGTTGGTCGTCGAGTTCGCAGGCGACGACGCGGCAGCCGCGGTCGAGCAGTTCCTCGGTCATCGTGCCCGTGCCGGGCCCGACTTCGAGGACCAGGTCGCCGGCCTTCACGCCCGAGGCATCGACCAGCGCGCGGATGTGCTGGTGATCGACCAGGAAGTTCTGGCCGAGCGATCGCTTGGGGCTCAGCCCCCGGGCCTCGAGCAGTTCGCGGATTTCCGAGAGTGTCTGCACGCCGGACGGTAGGAAGCCGGGCCGCGTCCGCGCTCACCACTCCCCGGCGAGGATCCGGTCGATCGCGTGGGCCACGCCGTGCTCGTCGTTGGCGAGCGTGTGCCGCTTCGCCGCTCGGCACGCCTCGTCGATCGCGTTGGCGACGGCGACGCCGAGCCCGGCGTTCTTGAGCATGGCGACGTCGTTGATGTCGTTGCCGATCGCCGCGATGCGCGCCGGATCGATCCCGTGGTGCTCCGCAAGCCAGCGGATCGCGGTCCACTTGTTCACGTGCTCGCCGAAGGCCTCGAGGATGAGAATGTGGTCGTCCTCGCTCGCGGGGTTCGTGCCGGGCACGACGGCGTGGAAGTGGTGCAGCGTCGTGCGCGACGCGAACCGCCCCCGGATCTCGCGTGCAACGTCGGTCGTGCCGCGGCGCGTCCCGCAGACACCCACCCGCACCGTCGCCTCCGGGTGCTCATCCTCTTCCAGACGCGGCACGACCTGCACGGGCACGTTCAGCGCCTTGAACCACCAGCGGGTCACCGGGTCGATCCCGTCCCAACCGCGCGGCGACACCACGAGGTAGTCGTGGCCCCGGCGCGCCTCGCCCGTGCGGGGCGCCGTCGCCGCCGGGTCCTTGAGCACCAGCGCCGCGTGCCCGTGCCAGAGCATGCACTCCGTGAGTTCGCGCACGAGCCCGATGTCCATCGAGAACCGGTGCAGCGTGTCGAGCGTGCGCGGGCAGGCGAGCATCGCGCCGCCGGCAACGACGACGGGCTCGTGCTGCTCGATGTGGTCGGTCACGTGCCGGCACTCGATCATGCCGCGCCCCGTGCACACCGTCACGCGCACACCCGACTCCCGCGCCCGCCGGATCGCCGCGGCGTTCTCCTGCGACACC
>CALMQD010000381.1 GCA_937871415.1 uncultured Phycisphaerales bacterium
CGTCGCCGTGGTCGTGCTCGGCGTGCGCGGGATCGTCCTCGCCATGGGCGTGACCGTGGTCGTGTCCATCGTGCGTGCCGGCCCCGCCCTGACCGGATGCCTGTTCCGAGGCGTGCCGCCCCGTGTTGCCGGCGCGCTTCTCTCCGCCATCGCCGCTGTCACGGTCGTTGCACCCCGGCATCATCGCCAGCACCGCGACCAGCAGCCCCGCCGAGGCCGCTGTCCCGCTCGCACCCTTCTTCATGAATGCTCTTGCAATGTTCATGGGCTTTCTCGCAAACTCGTGTGAATCGGTGAATCTCTTCCGCGCTCAGGAACCGCACAGTCCTTGGAGGTCGCCGACACCAACGCCTTCGGGCTCCGCGACCGTGAACCGCAACAGACCTCGCACCGGCTCTACGGCGCCCGCGCATCGCCGCCGGGCGGTCCCGCGTCCGTTCCGGCTGCAGCGCCGCCGCCGGGACCGTCCCCCGACTTGCCCCCGGTGTGGTCCTTCCCGACGCTCGCAGCGACACCCGCGCCGCCGACGGCGCGCTGCAGCCTCACCAACGCGATCGCAGCCTGACGCTCGACCTCGATCGCCCGCGCCCGTGTCAGCCGCAGGTCCTGCTCCGCCAGGTACAGCGCGGTCACGTCGCTCTGCCCGGCCCGATAGGCGTCCTCGGCCTGCCCGCGTCGCCGCTGCTGCAGCGGGATCAACTCGTTGCGGATGCGGGAGAGGTTCTCCGTGCTGGCGCGCAGGGTCTCGTACGCCACGCGCACCTCCTCCACCACCCGCCGGCGCGCCAGCGTCAGTTCATGCCGCGTCTCCATCTGCTCCGCGCTCACGCGCGCCCGCCGCGCCTGGCCGCCGTCGAAGACCGGCACCGGCGTCGACACCGAAGGCCCGGCGAACCAGTCCGTGTCGCGCGTCACATCGACGCCCGCCCCGGCGCCCTCCCACGGCGTCAGCCTCGCCAGCGCCTCCTCGTCCCCCAGCGCCCGCAGCGTCCACACGACCGACTGCACCTCGGGCCGGTGTTCAAGCCCGGCCTTCACCCAGGCCGCCTCCGGCGCCAGTTCCACGCTCGGCGGCGTCCACGCGTCGAGCCTCCACGCCGCGGCGCTCGACGGCCGCCCGATGAGTCGCGCCAGCCGCAACCGCTCCTCGCGCTCGATCAGCGCCGCCTGGTCGATCTCCACCCGCAGTTCCACAGACTGCGCCTCGAGTGTGGTCAGGTCGTTGCGAGTCCCCTCGCCCGCGTCCAGTCGCGACCTGGCCACGCCCGCTAGACGCTCCAGCAGGTCCATCCTCTCGCGCAGCAAGGGCGTGAGCGCCGCCGCCGCCTGCGCCGCGACGTACCGCTCCTGCGCCTGGCTCGCGGTGTCCAGCGCGACCGTCACCGCCTCCGCCGCCGCCCGGCGAAGCCGGTGGTCCGCGGCGCTCGTCCGGCGCGGGATCTGCAGCGCCGCGATGAAATCCTGCGCCAGCGAGGCCTCGATCTGCGGCTTGCCCGGCCCCCAACGCAGCACCAGGTTCAGCACCGGGTTCGGCAACAGCCGCGCCTGGTCCGCATCGGCCATCGCGACACGCACCCGCGCCAGCGCCGCCTGCAGCCCCGGGTCCGTCGTCACCGCCAGCCGCACCGCTTCGACGAGCGTGAGCGCATCGCCGATGGCCTCCGGTTCATCGAGCGGCCCGCCGTCCGGCCCCACGGCCCGGAACTCGATCGATGACCCGAGACCCGTCGCCTCTCCCGCGGCCGCGCCCGCGTCGAGGTCCGCGCGCGGCGTCGAACGGCAACCCGCCAGGCCCGCGCAGCCCACCAGCGCCGCCGCCAATGTCGCCGACAGTCCCTTTCCACGCACAATGGCTTTCTTCTGACTCATCAGCAACCTCGAGTGCCGGTCCACTGACCGGCGAAACAGATGCGCACGATCACGCCGCAGCGGTCGCGCGCACCGCGCGGCCGGTTACGCCGCGGGCTCGCCCTTCGTGTTGGTCATGAAAACTGGAAGCGCGGTCCGCCCGATCGCGCCGCGCCGCCGATCCAGGCGGTCTTCAGCGCGCAGCACCACACGCCCGGCGCCGGCCGACTCACGGCCGCGCGGCGTGGTCCACGCTCACTAGACGATCAGAACAACGGTGCGCAACTGCGCAAGATTCCCCGGCGGTCGGTCCGGCGCAAACGCCCAACGCGCCGCCCGCGCCAATCCCCCGGCGGTCGCCGCCCCGTCCCACGCCGATGCCCACGCGTGGACAGTCGCCGCGACCACCATCGTCACGAACAACTTCGCGACTTCGCTCGCGCCGCCCGTTCGGGCCGTCAGCCCGTCGATCCGCTTCGCCAAGGGCTCATCACGGCAAGGCGCTGCGGGTTCATGGTCTTCATGACCCTGCCCAGACTCGGCGCACGCCGCATCCGGCGCCGCCTCTTGCTTCGCCGGCGCTCCCGACTCGCACGCCGTCGCGCACGACCCCGCCGCCGTCTTGCTGCACGCCACCTCCACGCGCGTGCGCCCCGACTGGGCCGTGCACCGGACGCCCAGCGCGGCGAACACCGTCTGCCCGCAGCCGAAGGCTACGAGACACACCAGCGCTGTCAGACGTTGAGCCAGCACACGGTTCATCGGGACGCCCATAGTATCGGACTGCCGTCATTCCTTCTTTGGCTTGTCCGTCACCTTCTAACCGCTCCGCTCCGACCCGCTTCCTACCGGTTCTTCCGCCTCCGGGTTCAACCGGACCCACATTCAACCACACACGAGGCGCCGGACAAGCCGTGGCCCGGATCCTTCTTTCACTCCAGCATTCCGCCGCTGCTTTTCGGACCACTTTCATCTGTTCCACGACCGCGCTCCGCCCCCGTTTTCGCCCCCAAGGACTCCCGCCATGGACCTCCGTCTCTCCGGCAAGAAAGCCATCGTCTCCGGTTCCACCGCCGGCATCGGCCTCGCCGCGGCCCAGACGCTCGCCGCCGAGGGCGCCGATGTCGTTCTCAACGGCCGCGACCGCGAGCGCGTCGACGCCGCCGTTCAACAGATCCGCGCCGCGCTCCCCAAGCCCCGTGT
>CALMQD010000382.1 GCA_937871415.1 uncultured Phycisphaerales bacterium
AACGCGTGAACCAGATCTCGCTCCCGGCGCTGGGGCTGATCGGCATCGGCGCCCTTCTTTACGCGGCGGTGGGGATGCTGGTCGAGATCGAGCGCGCGTTCAACCAGATCTACCGCTCGCCGCGCGGGCGCTCGTGGAGCGGGCGCATCGTGCTCTACTGGACGCTCCTGACGCTCGGGCCGCTGGGGCTGTTCGCGACGTTTTATGTCGGCAACCAGGCCAAGGCGCTGACCGAGCACGTGGTCCTCCTGCTGCCGGGCATGTCGGGCGAGTGGGGCGTCACGCTCGTCGTCGCCATCGGCTACGTCATCACGGTGATGATCTCCGGGGCTGTGCT
Organism: uncultured Phycisphaerales bacterium; assembly: GCA_937871415.1. Classification (GTDB taxonomy): domain Bacteria; phylum Planctomycetota; class Phycisphaerae; order Phycisphaerales; family UBA1924; genus JAHBK01. The sequence continues at coordinate 338 of CALMQD010000382.1, forward strand.
GCTGCTGCTCTACACCGCGGTCCCGAACGCCAAGGTGTCGTTCCGCGCCGCGATCATCGGCGCGCTGTGCGCCGCGGCGGCGCTCGAGGCGGGCAAGTGGGGGTTCCAGCAGTACCTGTCCTTCACGCGCGGCCAGTCGTACGTGCGCCTGTACGGCTCGATCGCGCTCTTCCCGCTGTTCCTGCTGTGGGTCTACGTCACGTGGGTCGTGGTGCTCATGGGGCTTCAGGTCTCGTACTTCCTGCAGCACCGCGGCAAGGCAAGCGTGATGAGCCGGCTCGTAGAGCCTTCGCCGGGCGGAACAGCGCCGGCGCTGGCCGTTCGCGTCATGACCGAACTGGCGCGCCGGTTTGAGAAGAAGCAGGGCGAGCCGCCCCGTCTGGCCGAACTCGCCCGCGCCGTCGAACTGCCCGACACCACCGTGGCGGCCTCGCTCGAACGCCTCACCCGCGCCGGCCTCACGCACCGGGTATCGCCGGCGCCCGATGAGGGGCCCGACCCGGCGGCGGGCAACGCGCCCCGCGCCCTGCCGGCGCGTGCCCGGTTTGCGCTGTCGCGCGCACCCGAAGCGATCCGTGTCGCCGAGATCGTTCGCGCGGCGCTGGACGAGGCGCCGGAGGCCCTCGCCTCCGTCCCACCGGACGGGCCCGGGGACGCACCGTCGACCCCCGCCATGCCCACTTCATTTGCAGGCCCGCCTGGCGACACGGTGGAACTGGCGGCCCGGCTGCGAGCCGCGCAGGTCCAGGCGGTCGGGGATTACACGCTCCGGGACCTCCTGCCGGCGGAGGGCCGGGCCGGCGGGACCTGAGCCCCAGGGCCGGGCCGATTCCTGCCCGGCAGTCCGGCCGCCGAGCGTGCACCCGGACGGGCTCTGACGCGTATCCTGATGCACGACAGGAGGTCCGACGATGCGGCTACAGGCAGACTTCGGGCGATGGGGATCGGGCCGCGGCAGGCAAACCGCGATCGGCGTGGGACTGCTGGCGCTGATGGCCTGCGCGTGCCTTCTGCCGGGGTGCTACAAGCGGGTGGTTCGGGCCAAGGGCCTTGGGGCGGATACCGTCGCGGTCTCCGAGCCCTACCAGGAGTCGAGCAAGATCGATGACTGGATGTTCGGCAAGGAAGAGCACCAGAGCAAGTCGCTCCTGAACCGGGGCAAGTAACCGGCGGGGCCGGATCGAGGCGGTCGAGTGGGACCGCGGAAGGCCGGGGAGCGTGGGGTTCGATCGAGAACGGGCGGTTGGGGGGCACGAGGAACGCATGGGACTGGAAGCCGCACTACCCGCCGATTTCTTCGTCACCACGCAGCTCCAGCGCGTGATCAACTGGGCCCGGCGGAACTCGCTGTGGCCGATGCCGTTCGCGACGGCGTGCTGCGGCATTGAACTCATGGCGACCGCGAGCTCGCGCTACGACTTCGCGCGGTTCGGCATGGAGCGGATGGGCTTTTCGCCTCGCCAGGCCGACCTGCTCATCGTCGCCGGGCGCATCGCCGTCAAGTCGATGCCGGTCCTGCAGCGCGTATACATGCAGATGTCGGAGCCGAAGTGGGTCATCTCGATGGGCGCGTGCGCATCGACCGGCGGCGTTTTCGACACCTACGCGGTCGTGCAGGGTTGCGACCAGTTCATCCCGGTGGACGTGTACGTGCCCGGGTGTCCGCCGCGACCCGAGCAGCTGCTCGAAGGCGTGATGGCGATCCAGCGGCACATCGATCAGACGGGGATGCCGCCGACCGGTCCGAACGGGCGCCGCGTGCCGCTGGGCCTGGCGCTCGAGCCGAGTACCGCACCCCGGATGCAGCCGGTGACGGTCGGCGCGACGTAACGCCGGGTTCGATCTGTAACGTGTTTCGGGATCACACCGCCGCGCCCCGCGTTCCGGCGGGGGCTATCCGGCGGGTGCTGCCCGGCGGGGTTGTACGCTGCACGCGGGTCCTGCGAACAACGGGCCCTTCGGGGCGGGGCCCGGCGCGGCTCGGCGTGAACCGACGGGGAAAGGCCGTCGATAACCCTCGGGTGAGGCGCGGAGTTGTTCCCATCCGATCGAACCTTCGGGACCGCCCCGGGCGGGGCGCGAGAAACCGCTCGCGCCGCGCCACCGCGCTGGTCGCGATCCTCATCGCGCTCATCGTCGTGCAGGTCGCGGTCGCGGGGGTGGTGGTCCTGGGCGCGCGGGACCAGGACCTGACGATCCGGCGGTTGGAGGGCGCCAGGGCGATGTACGCCGCGGAGGGCGCCGCGAACATGGCCCTGCGCGAGTGGATGACGCAGACCGACGCCGACGGCGACGGAGGCATCGGCACGATCTCGAACAACAACAACGACAACGACGACCCGTCCCTGGGCTCGGGCAGCCCGGCGCGGTTCTGCGTGAGTTCGCGCGTCAGCGGTTCGAACAAGGTGCTCGTCGTCAAGGCGCGGTGCGGCTCGGCGGTGCGTCAGATCGAGATCACCGTCAGCGAGTGACACGCGTAAACGACGCGACGTTTCTCCGTTCTGCCTTGCAGCGACGAACCGGAGCCAGGAGGCCGCTTGTGACACGACGATTGATCGCGGTTCGGATGATCCTGCTGGGGGCGTGTGCGACGGCGATGCCGGGCCTCGCCCGCGATGCTCTGGCCGAGACGTACTACGTGCGCAAGTCCGGGAGCGACTCGGCCAACGGCCTGACGCCGGCGACGGCGTGGGCGTCGATCACCAAGGCCGCGACGTCGATGATCGCCGGCGACACGGTCTACGTCGGCGCGGGCACGTATCAGACCGAGGTTGTGCCGGCGTCGTCGGGCACCTCGACCAATCCGATCCGCTACATCGCCGACACGACCGGGCAGAACACCGGCGACGCGGGTGCGGTCACGATCAGCACGTGGGGGTCGAGCCATGGGTTCGAACTCAAGAACCGCGACTACGTCGAGATCAGCGGGTTCTCGCTGCGGATCAGCGGCCAGTTCGCGATCCTGATCTCGTCCTCGATCGGCTGCAAGATCGTCGGGTGCGACGCGTCGGGCTCGTCGAAGCCGGGCTTCGACATCGTCGGGTCCGAGGTCGAGATCGAAGGGTGCGTGGTGAAGAACCTGGGCGCGGCGGGGATTGAGATCGGGCCCAAAGGAGGGGTCCAGAGCAAGGTCACGATCCGCAACGTCTCGATCACCGGCGTCTCGGCGGAGTGCGTGAAGATCAAGAGCGACTCGACGGTCGTGATCGAGGACTCGACTTTTTACAACTATCCGACCATCGGGGTCATGGTCGGGGGTCGGGCGCAGGCCACGGTCTCGCGCTGCACCTTCTACGGCGGGTCCACCGGCGTGCAGGCCTCGGGCGACAGCGTCGCGGTCGACAACTGCCTGTTCTACAACATGGGGGGCGAGGCCTTGAAAGTCCCCAACGGTTCCGGCGCCAAGCACCAGGCGACGTTTATCAACTGCACCGTCTCGAGCGTCAGCCGCGGCGTATTCAACGACGCCGGCACTTGCTACGTGATCAACAGCATCTTCAACAACTGCGGCGGGGGCGGGATCGTCGGGAGCGGCAAGGCCACGTACGACTACCACAACCTCTTCAACAACAACCAGCCCTCGGGGAAGATCACCGAGTCCGTCGGGCGCGTGACGGGCGATCCGAAGTTCAAGTCCTGGAACGACTTTCACACACAGGACGGCTCGCCGGCGCGCCACTCGGGCACGCCGGTGGATGCGTTGATCACGCTCGACAAACTCAAGCGCCCGGCCAACGGCGCTTTCGACATCGGCTGCTACGAGTACGGCGCGACATCGAGCGAGGCGCAGCCGCGCGTCTTCCGCTGGACGCAGGTTGCGCCGCAGTAGGCGGGTGTGTGACGGCGGCGCATGCCGGAAACACAGCGCCCGGTCCGCACGGACGACGGAGCGCGT
>CALMQD010000383.1 GCA_937871415.1 uncultured Phycisphaerales bacterium
TCAAACAGCCCATCCACTTCTTTCTCGATCAGCTCTCGCACGCGCTCTTCGCGTCCCGGAACTCCCGGCGTTTCGCACAGTCGTTTGAGCAGATCGATGTTGACCTTGGCCACGCTTTGCTCTCCTCTTGGGTGGTTTCACCCCAACAACTCATCATAGCCGTCGGGGCGGTTGTTCGGGGTTACGATGACGCCGATGGCGACCGTCTCGCCCATCTCGGACCTGCACACTCGCGCCGGCGCGGCGGTGACGCACTATGGCGCGCTCGATGCGCTCGGCACGGGTGTGCGAGTGGTCGAGGCGATCCACCCGGTGGAGATCGAGTACGCCGCGCTCCGCACCCGCGCGGTGCTGCTCGACCGTCCCGACCGCGCGGTGGTCCGCGTCAGCGGGGCCGACACGATCGAGTTCCTGAACCGGATGCTAACGCAGGAACTTGCGCCCCGGCAGCCCGGCGGCGGGGAGGGGCTCCCGCTCTGGGGCTCGTGCAGGAGTTTCTGGCTCAGCCGCAAGGGGCGCATCGACGCCGACCTGCGTGTCTCCCGGCTCGGCCCGCACGATGACCGGAAGGAGCTCGTTGGGTTGGAACTCGACGTTCACACGGTGCAACGCTTGTTACAAGGCCGGGGCGAGAAAGGCGAGACCGGCCTGCCGGGATACGTCTTTGCCGAAGAGATCAAGTTCGCGGACTGCACGCAAAGCCTGCACCGTCTGAGCCTCATCGGTCCCGCGGCGATCGCCATCCTGAACGGCCTCTCCAGGCCTGTCGCCGGCCCGCTCCTGGCCGACCTGGCGCCGGGGCGGTGCTGCGAGGTGGACGTGATCGGCATCGACGGCGCGCCGCGGCGCGTGTGGATCGATCGCACCGACGACGCGGGCGAGATCGGCCTCGAAATGACCGTCGGGCTCGCCGACGTGCAGGCGGTCTACGAAGCCCTCTCATCGCTCGGCCCCGGCGCCGGAGCCGACGCGGGCGTCGCGGCATCCGACGAGACGCGCGCGCTCCGTGCCGGCTGGCACGCGTACAACATCGCGCGGATCGAAACCGGCACAGCGCTGTTCAACCTGGACTTCGGGCCCGACACACTCCCGCACGAGACCGGACGCGACACACTCCTGAGCCGGGTGTCGTTCAAGAAGGGGTGCTACCTGGGCCAGGAGGTCGTGGCGCGGATGGAGTCGCTCGGCCACCCCAAGCAGCGCCTCGTCGGGCTGCGCCCGAGAGCCGGCGACGGCCAACCTGCGGCGGTCAGCCCGTTCCTCGCCGACCTCGCGGAGATCCAAACCGGCTGCGAAGTGCTGAGCATGGTTGAGCAATCCGCGGCCGCGGGCCAGGCTTCTCCCGGGCCGGTCGTCGGCGCCGTCACGAGCGCCGCGATGAGCCCGATGCTGTCGGGCGCAACGGTGGCGATCGCGATGGTCAAGTGGGCTCACGCGCAGAATGGCCGGCGCGTCGAAGTGCAGGTCGGGGGCGCGCGTGTCCCCGCCGAGGTCTCCGAGTCGCTCGTCTTCTGGAAGCGTTGAACTTCGCTACTTGACCATCTCCGGGCTGTTCGATGGCGCGGTTTCGACGGGCAACCCCACCGGCACGCCCGCGGCCCGGGCCTTGGCCCGCAGGTCCACGATCAGGCCGGGAACCTTGTCCTGCGCGTACGTGCGATAAACCGGCCCGGTCCTGAACGTCACCAGCCCAGGGCCCGTCTCGCCGACGTCAATCGATTCCAGCTCCATCGAGCCCAGCGACAGCAGGGAAATGCGCCCGAACTGAACGAACCGCGGGGGAGGCGTAACCGCGATGGACGTCGCTCCCCCGCTGCCCGCGCCCGCGCCACCGGCAGTGGGTTTGGCGGCCGAGCCGGTGAGAAACCCCGCGAGGGACTCCACGTCTTTCTGTCCGGCGTCGATCAGCACGCCCTCGCTGCCGTCGGCGTTGAGCCGCGACCAGCGATCGGCGCTCCGGCGGTACACGCTCTGCTCGTTCGTCCCTCCGACGCTCGCGCCGTCGGAAGTGCGCAGTTCGAGCACGATCGTGCCCAGGTCCGAGGCGCTGGCGGCGCTGGGGTGGGGCCAGACATAGTGCCCGGGGTCGAACGGAAGCGTCGCCAGGGGCTTGGCATCGATCGTCACGACGCGGTCGTTGTCGATCTGGGCGTACAGCTTGTCGGCGCTTGCGCCACCCGGTGAACCGCTCATCCCCGCCGGGCCGCCGACCGCCAGGGTGTTGGCGACCGTGTCCACGTTGTTCCCGGTGTCCGATGAGGTGCGGCGGTCGTACTCGAGGCGGATCTTCGCGACCGGTTGATCGAGACGTGTGTCGGCGTTCGCTGCGCCGTTGTCGAGAAAATCCGCGATCGAAAGGTCGGAGAGGGTCGCGAGCAGCTGCGTCACGCTCTCGCGATTGGCCGGCGCGGCGATCGGTTCGCGCACGCTCCAGCGCCCCCCGATCCGTCCGAGTTCGAGCGCCCGCAGCCCGCCGGGCGCGGCCGACTCGAGCCGGATGCGGGAGACGTCGCTCTTGGCCAGCGCCAGCGCCGTCGGGTCGCGCCACGCGCGCGGCCCGGGCGTCTGACAAACACGGTGCAGCCAGTCATCGACGATCGCGAGCCGGCCCGTTCCGGCGGTGGACGCACCCGCTTCGGCGCTGCCGGTACGGATGACCTCGATCAGGCCCGTCCCGCCAAGCGTGCGATCCGCCAGGTTGATCTGGATCACACCCCCCTGGCCGGCGCCCGGACCCGATGCGGGATTCGAAGCCCCCGAGAGGAAGATGCGAATGACCGACGGACCGGCGGACCCACCGCCCGCGCCGCCGGTGATCGCCGCGTCCTTGGGCGGCGTGCTGAGCGACTTGGTCTCCAGCAGTTTCTGGAGGAACGCCTGCACGCGCGTGTCGAGGACGGGCCAATCGATCCCCGGCTGAGCCGTAGGCACGCGGATGGGCTGCGAGCGTTCCAGCGTGATCTTCCAGCCCCCCGTCGCCGCGTCCCGAGTGATCAACTCCCGAGTCCGGTCGGGGGCCTTGAACTCGATCTGCGTGACGTCCTGTGGCAGGAACTCGACCACACGGTCGCCGACGGCGATCGCCTCGCCGTTGGCCGAGCGCGGCGAACCGCTCTGGAGCAGGTAAATCGCGATCCCGCCCAGGATGATCGCAACGGCCAGCCAGACGAAGACAACGCGTGTGGACATGCCCGAGTGTATCGGAATTCGGGCCGCATGTTGCACAGCGAGCGGTGTCTCTGTGTGCACGGATGATCAGGAGTCTCCCGCGCGGTAGGCTCGTGCGCGTTCGGCTGGCCCGCTCTTTGGTTGCCTCGGTTCGGGGATCTCACCAGTGCCTCGTTCACACATCTGCCCACAATGCGGCCTGGAGCTGGGGTTCATCCCCCCCACCGTCGAGCCGTACTACGGGTTGCCGCTGGTCGTCTGCCCGCGGTGCGGCAAGCAGACGGTGCGGATCGAGAGCCAGGTGCGTGCGATGGTGCGATGGTGGCGGAGGCTGGCCGGGGCCGCGTGTTACTCAGCGCTCAATGGGGGCGCCCTGGTGGTCATCCTGGGCCTCCAGGCGGGCGCGATCTATGGGGCATTTCGGGAACTGGAGTCCTACGGGATCCGGCCGGTGCGCATGCTGGAGGGGCTCACCCGCGGCGAGCATCGCGAGATCGGAACGGAAATGCAGGCCTGGTACGAGGACCGCGGTCAGCTCTGGCTGGTCGCGATGCTGTGCGTGTCGGTGCTGACCGGGGTTGCCTGGATGTCGATACTGGCCCATTGGCGACGGGTTGGATTCATCGTCGCATGGCTCGCACTGCTCCACGCCGCGTTCGCCGCACCGATCGCCGGAACCTGGGTCTTCAACACGCTCCGGACTCCGGCGTCACTGACGGGCTACGCCACCCCGGGCGTATCGCCCTGGTTCTGGAGCCAGTGCTGGCAGTGCTGGCAACTGGCCTGGATCGGTCTGCCGCTGACCGTTCTGGGGGTTCCCATCGGGCGGGCCGTCGTCCGGATGCGGACCCGCCTGAGGCGAGCGGCCATGGGTTTCTATCGCTCACGGATTCGGCGTGCGCGGGACGGCCGGCGCATGACCACGCACCTTCGAACTTCACCCCTCTCCCGGCCCACCGCATGACCCCGCCCGACACCACAACGAACGCCCCAGGCCCAGAGCTGGTCACGCGACCTTCCGCGCCGACACCGGTCTCGACGCCGCAGATTCCGGACACCACCCCGGTCCGGACAGCCGGCGCCGGCGGCGAGGAACGCGTCGGCACCATCCTCGCCGACCGGCTGTGCACCAAGTGCTTCTACAACCTCAGCGGCCAGCCGGTCGTGCGGGCCCGTCCTTACGACCTGCTCGTCGCGCGATGCCCGGAGTGCGGGACCGTCGCGTCCCTGCAGGAGTACCCGCACCTTTCACGCTGGTCGCGGCGAGCGATCGTCATCGTCGCGCTCGCGTGGTTCGGCTTCCTCCTGTTGAGTCTGGTTGCCTCGGCGGCTTATGTTCGTCAGAAAGTCGACACCCTGACGTCCGTCGCCGCCGAGCCCGGCGCGATGAAACTCGCCGAAGCGCACAAGGCCTGGCAGGAACAGCGGGCGGCGTTGCAGTATCCGCCGCAACCGAACTCGTACAACAACTGGTGGGCTCAGCAGGCCCCGACCATCTACTCGCAGATCGAGCCGGTGTTCTTCGATGAGCATCCGGCGATCGCGTACTTCGATCAGGCGGGGTCATGGGGGGCGATCTGGACGCGTCGGCTGCTCGTGGAATGGGGCCTGGGGATTGTCGGGTGCGTGATCATGGGGATGTTCTGGAGCGTCGTGCTGCCGCACGCGCGGCGCTGGCGGCGGCTGCTGGTTGTTCCGGTCATCGTCGGCATCGCCGCGGCGATGGCGTTGATGAACAGCACGGGCACCGCCTATGCCTGGGGTGGGTGGAACTACGCGTTGTACTCGCTCCAGCCGCTGATTCGCACACCGGTCGCGTTCGTCGGCATCGCGAGTTACGCGGCGCCCATCGCGATGGGCGTGTACCTGGGCAGACCGTTCGCACGGTGGGCGGTGCGAGCGCTCGTTCCACCGCGCCTGCGTGAACCGCTGCTGTTCCTGTGGCTCAACGACGGCTTGCCGGCGCCGGCGCTCAACCGGTCGTGAGTTCCTCGAACCGGCGGCGGGGAGCGAGTCTGCCGTCGCCGCTCGTGGGTGACTACAACATGGGCCATGCATCACGCGGGCGGGCATAGTCCGGGCTGGTCGAGCGCCGCGCTGCCGGAGCGGGAGTGGCGCAGATCGCCCGGGTCGCGCCCGGCGCCCCTGGTCGGCATCACCGCCGACATCACCTTCCCAGACGGCAAGCCGCAGTCGCTCCGCGCGACCTGCGCGCTCACTTATGCCCGGGCCGTCGCCCGGGCCGGGGGCGCACCGGTCATCCTCCCGCCGATCGTCGAACTCATCCCCGAACAGGTCCGGCGGTGCGACGCCTTCGTTCTCACCGGCGGCGACGACCCTCGCACCGAGCCCTTCGGAGAACCAACGCACGCGAGGGCGATGCTCGTGCACGCCGACCGGCAGGCGTACGAGACCGCCCTACTGCAGGCGCTCGGAGCGACCGCCCGAGCACGCACGCCGGTGCTCGGCGTGTGCCTGGGCATGCAGATGATGGCCCTCGTCGCCGGCGGACGGCTCAACCAGCACTTGCCCGACGACACGCCCACGGCGGCGCAGCACACCGGAGATCGGGCGCACGCGATCGTGCTCGACGAAACGGCCGAGGGCGCGGCACAAGGCGCTGCCGCACGCGGGTTCCGGCTCGTGCCGGGCGAACAGCTCGTCACCAGCCACCATCACCAGGCGGTGCGCGACCCGGGGCGCTTGCGCGTGCTGGCCCGGGCGCCCGACGGCGTGATCGAAGCGATCTACGACCCCGCTCGCCCGTTCTATCTCGGCGTGCAGTGGCACCCGGAGCGCACGAGCGCCGCCGCACTGGGCGATGAACTCTTCCGCTCCCTTGTCGCCTCCGCCCGCGCCGGCGAGGATCAGGGACACTCGCCGGGCTCTTCTCCACCACCACGCCCCTAGCCCATCGGAGACCGCGTTGCACCTGGAACTGCTGGGGCTGCTGGTCCTGCTTCTCGCGGGTCTCGTCGCGTTTGTCGCGGCGATGATTGCCTACACGACCTGGTCGTTGACCCATCCGCCGCGGCGCGGCTATGCCTGGGCGGTTTCCCGTAGCGCGCCCGGCGATCCGTCCGAAGTGGTCGTGCCGCCCGGAGAGGCACCTCTCGTGTTCGAAGCGTGGACGTGCGCAGTTCGGAACGGGCGGGTTCGCCTGCCCGTATGGGACATCCCCGGGCGACGATCCGACGGCCCGGTCGCGCTCGTCCTGCACGGATGGGGCGACAGCCGCGTCGTGATGCTCTCGCGCCTCCCCGCCCTCGTGCCGCTGTGTTCGCGCGTGGTGATGGTCGACCTTGCGGGGCATGGCGACGCCACCGGCATCTGCACGCTTGGATTCCGCGAATCGGCGGACCTGCGTGAACTGGTCGGGCAGATCAGCCCCGCGCAACCCTTGCTCCTGGTCGGCTTCTCGTTCGGGGCCGCACTCGCGATCCAACTCGGCGCGAGCCTGAGATCTTCCGCGGCAAGCCCCGGCTCTCCGCCGATCCGGCTCGCAGGCGTCATCGCGGAAGCGCCCTATCGCTTCACCCGAACGCCGGCGAGCAACACCCTGCGGCTGCGCGGCCTGCCGAGCACTTGGAACGTGCGGGCCGCGCTCGCGATCATCGCCGGCCTGTTCGGGCAAAGGGGCGCCTCGGCGAGTGGCGGATTCGCCGATCGAGCCGAGATCGCCCGGGCGCTCTCCTGCCCGCTCCTGATTGTGCATGGCGACACGGACGCGATCGTTCCGCTGGAGGACGGACGAACCATTGCCCAGTCGGCTGGTCAAGCGACGCTCGCGGTGATCGCCGGGGGTGAGCACCACAATCTCTGGACCGATCCGGGCTTGGCGTCATCCGTTCGCGCAGCGGTGGAGCCCTTCGTCGCCGCCCTCGGCGGCGCTTTGGGAGCGGATACACTGGGCTAGAACCCACGGGATGGGTCGGCCAGGGCGGGTTGAATCCGGCCAGGGCGGGTGGGGCTGGGCCGAGCGGGGCGCGGGACGATTGCAAGGGACTGCTGAGACTATGGCGAAATCCGGACCGTCCTCGAAACCCTCCGACAACCGCGTCTCGAGCCGCTTGAAGGAGCGCGACGCCAAGACGCTCGGCAAGCTCGTCGGTTTGGCCGACGACGTGACGAAGAAGACCTTCGCCGGACGCGAGCCGAAGATCGAGATCCCCTCTCGAACCAAGAGCAACACGATCTGGAACAAGAAGCGCGGCATCCTCGAGATGGGCGACGCCGCGAGCGAGCGCGAACTGTTCAACCTCAACCAGGCCAAGCAGTTCATGCAGACGATGCTGCACGCCAGCACGATCAAGGAACTGATCGAGGCCGGCAAGACCAGCAGCCTCCGCGGTGTGTTCTACAAGGCCAAGCACACCGTCGCGGGCACGCGCGAGAACACCTTCGACACGCAGGACGAGAGCGATCCGATCCTCGAAGACCTCGAGGTGTCCCTGGGCGCGCTGCGGGAAGAGTTGCACATCTTCGCCGAGAACCGCGGCGGGCTCATCGGCAACATCACGATCGTCGACAAGGGCGACGAGATCGATTGTCGGCGTCTGGGCAGCAGCGGGCTGCAGATCCCCTCGATCGTCGAGCCCGACGTCATCCAGTTCAAGAAGTGTGAGGCCAAGTTCGTCCTCCACGTCGAAAAGGGCACCGTCTGGAACCGGTTCAACGAGGATCGATTCTGGGAGAAGAACAACTGCATCCTGACGCACGGCGGCGGCCAGCCGCCGCGCGGGTGCCGCCGGCTCCTGCAGCGCCTGAACCAGGAACTCAAGCTCCCGATCATCTGCCTGCTCGATTGCGATCCCTGGGGGCACTACATCTACAGCGTCATCAAGCAGGGTTCGATCTCGCTGGCGTTCGAGAGTTCGCGCCTGGCGATCCCGGAGGCCAAGTTCCTGGGCATCCGCGCCAAGGACTACACCGAGTGCGACCTCGGCGACGCCGTGAAGATCGACCTGACCGAGAACGACATCAAGCGGGCCAAGGAGATCGCCGCTTACCCGTGGTTCACCGACCACCGGGGCTGGCAGAAAGAGATCGACCTCATGCTCCGCAACGGCTTCAAGATGGAAGTCGAAGCGATGATCAACAAGGGCATCTCGTACGTCAGCGAGACGTACGTGCCGCAGCGGCTGAAGGCGAAGGACTGGCTCGACTGATCGTCGCTGGTCGGCGCCCTGGCCGCACCGACTCTCAGCGTGCGTCGCGCCGGGACCGGCGTCCCATGGCGGCCACACCGGCCAACGCCAGTGCGCCGGCCGCGCCCGGCGTCGGCACGATCGTGTACTGGAACAGCGCGCCCACTTCGAGCGTCCCGTTGAGCATGGGGAGCGGACCGGCGGCCGACGCGTTCACCAGGTCCAGCACCGACATGAACGGCGAGCCGTCCATGAACCCGTACGGGTCGCCGGAGTTGATGTGCCCGCCCGAGAGCGTCACGACCGAGCCGATCGAGAGTCCCGGGTCTGCGAAGGCCCCGTAGGCGGACAGGTCGAACTGCGTCACACCCGACACCGGGCGCCCGCTGTCGTCCTCGCCGATGAGTACCGGCATCAGCGGGCCGCCGGAAGGCGAGGTCTGCGTCGGCACGGCGTTGAGCAAGTGGCAGACGTACCCCATCCGCCCGGTGGACTTGATCTTGATCTTCGTGTACGGGCCGGGGTAGGCGCCCGCCGTGGGCGTGAGAGAGGAGATATCGAGGTCGATGCGTCCGTCGTTGTCGGTGTCGGTCGCGGTGATCAGCCCGGAACCGTCCGCCGCCATGAGGCTGACTTCGTCGACGTTGAAGTACGTGGCGGTGACGATGTACGCCTGAGCACGATCCGCACAGGCGAGCGTCGCGCCGACACCCGTAACGGCCATCACGACCAACACCGTGGATGAACGCATGATCTCTCCCTCCATCCGGTACGCCTCCCCGCTCTCCGCCGCGTTTTCAAGGCGAGCACCAATCTACCGGCGAACGGGACTCCGATCAAGAGCCTGAGCCGCGAACGGACAGCTGGGTCGACCGGTGAATGTGTACCGATAACGCTGGGCGCGAGCGCCGCGGAAGAACCCAGTGACAGGCTATGCGCTGAACCTTCGGCGGTCAGCAGCCGAAACCACTCGGCTCAAGCCGAAGTGCGATCGACGACGCGGTACATCTCGCGCTCGCCCGCACCGCGGAGCGGATAATCCTTCCGCAGCGGGTGGGCGGGGTACTCCTCCCACATGAGGATCCGGCGCAGGTCGGGGTGGTTTCGGAAACGGACGCCGAACATATCGAACACTTCGCGTTCGGGCCATTCCGCGCCCGGCCACAGATCGCAGACCGAGTCGAGGTACAGCGCGGGGTCTTCGGCGATGCCGTTGGTCGGGATCGACGGGCTCAGGAAAGTCTTGACGAAGAACCGGTCGTCGCGATCGAACGAGACCAGGTTGTACACGACCGCGAAACGCCCGGGGGTCTTGGCCGGGTAGTTCAGGTAGTCGATCCCGAGCACGTCGGACAGGAAGTTGTACCTCGTTCGCGGGTCGTCGCGGAGGAAGTGCAGGACTTCGTGCAGATCGCTCGGGTCGACGATGAGCGTCGACTGGCCACGGAACTCGGTGCCGCGGAAGCGCGCCTCGGTCCCCTTGGCCGGGAACCGTTCCCTGACGATCGCGAAGACCGGATGGTCCAGGTGCGGCGGAGCCTTGGGGCTTGCGGCGGTTGAGTTCGGTGAGGGCGCTGGGGGGGTCGACACGGGGCGTTTCTCGCGTGGGCCGCTCTCTCGCGCCAGCCCGGGGCGGACGCTTGGGGAGCTGCGGGGACTGTAGCGAACCGGGGCGCGCCTCGCCAAGGGCGGATCGCCCCGGAGGTCCCATCGGGCGGAGGGCGCCGAGCCGGAGCCGCCCGGCTTGTTCGGCCATACGATCGTCTCCCATGCCCACGATTCACCCGACCGCGGTGGTCTCGCCTCATTGCCATCTCGCACCGGACGTTCAGATCGGGCCGTGGTGCGTGGTCTCGGGGAACGTGACCCTCGGACCGGGCGTGCGCCTGCTGGGCAACAACTACATCAACGGCGAGGGGGGCCCGGTCGCGATCGGGGCCCGCACGATCATCTACCCGTTCGCCTGCATCGGCTATGAACCGCAGGACTTCAAGTTCGCCCCCGGCAGCAAGACCGCCGGCGTGGTGGTTGGCGAGGACTGCCTGATCCGCGAGCACGCGACGATCCACGCCGCGAGCAACGACCACACGCCGACGCGGATCGGCAACCGCGTGTTCATGATGGTCAACACGCACGTGGCGCACGACGGCCAGGTGGGCAACAACGTGGTGATGGTCAACGGCGCGGGCCTGGCCGGACACGGGATCATCGGGGACAACGTGACGCTCGGCGGCAACGCGGTGATCCACCAGTTCTGCCGCATCGGGCGCCTGGTGATGATGTCCGGCGACTGTGCCGTGTCGCTCGACGTGCCGCCGTTCTGCATGGTCAACGAGCGCAACCGCATCGGCGGGCTGAACATCGTCGGGCTGCGGCGCAGCGGCATGCCGCGCGACCAGATCACGGAGGTTCGGCGTGCGTTCCGCGATCTGCTCCGCCGCCCGATGCCGCGCTCGCGGGTCGTGGAGGAACTGCGCCGGCGTGCCGCCCTGGGGTGCAACGGCGCGGGCTGTCCCCCGCTGCTGGAAATGGCGGAGTTCATCGCGGCGAGCAAGCGCGGCATCACTCCGGGCATGGGCAAGCCGCCGCGCGTGGGACGCAGCGACGGGCAGAAGCAGGGATCCGAAGAAGAAGCCGAAGTCGGCGTGGAGGACTGAGGCCCGATGTTCGTGCCCTGGCTCTCTCCCACTGGTTCCGCCGAGACGCCGGACGCAGCCGCGCCGCTGGGTGCGATCTCCGACACGCCGCGCGTGCTGTTCCGCGTGCTGGCGAGCGGTTCGTCGGGCAACTGCTCGGTCCTGGTGATCGAGAATGAGGGGGTGCGTCGAGCGTGCCTGATCGACCTGGGTCTCTCGCCGCGACACACGCTGCGGCTGCTGGGCGAGATGGGCCTGCGCCCGGACCAGATCGACGACGCGATCCTGACGCACCTCGATCACGACCACGTGAAGCTCGGCTGGTGCAAACTGCTCCCGGCGCACGCTCGATTGCACGTCCACCGCCGGCACGTCCCCCGGGCACGGTCGATGGGCCTGCGCCCGGTGCACGCGCGATTCGCGACGTTCGACGATCATATTT
>CALMQD010000384.1 GCA_937871415.1 uncultured Phycisphaerales bacterium
GTCGCCGCCCGGCGAGAACGGGCAGCGGGGCCAGGCGTCGCCGAGCCGGGACAAGCCGGCGTCGTAGAGCGCTTGTCCGTGGGCCCGATGAAACGCGGACGGTGTGCGAGATCTCGACCGTTCGTGGGTGTCGTTTGCGCCGCAACGGCGCAGAGTCCCGCCTCGTCTGCGTAGGATGATCGAGCGACGCGGGGCGTGAGCGGCCGACGCGTGAGCTTGGAAACCGGCACGGAGGCTTGAGTTTGCGCGGCGGAGCCGTCATCGAGGATGCACTCAAGGGGTTGACCGAGCCGCAGCGGCTGGCGGCGGCGCACGTCGACGGGCCGCTGCTCGTGCTGGCCGGTCCGGGCTCGGGCAAGACGCGTGTGATCACGCGCCGGATTGCGCACCTGATCGGGAGCGGCATCCCGGCGTGGCAGATCCTGGCGCTGACGTTCACGAACAAGGCCGCGGCCGAGATGCGGGAGCGCGTGCACCAGTTCTTCGGCGTCCAGCACGACGCGGAGGGGAACGCCGTGCCGCACCGGGCGCTGCGCGGGCTGACCGTGACGACGTTCCACGCGCTGTGCGCGCGGCTGATCCGGCGCTACGCGGACCAGGCCGGCGCGCAGCTCGGCGGGTTGACGCCGACGTTTACGATCTTCGATACGTCGGACCAGACGGCGCTCGTCAAGAAGGCCATCGAGAATCTCAACTTCTCGACGGCGAACTGGCCGGCGCGGAGCGTGCTCAGCCGCATCAGCCACGCGAAGAACGAGCTGCTGGACGCCGCGGCGTTCTCGGCCCGCGCGAGCGACTTCGCCGACAAGATGCTGGCGAAGATCTACACCGAGTACCAGAAACTGCTGCGGGCGGCGAACGCGGCGGACTTTGACGACCTGCTCGTGCTGACCGCGCGGGTGCTGCGTGAGAACGTCGCGGTGCGCGAGGCCTGCCGCGAGCGGTGGCAGTACCTGCTCATCGATGAGTACCAGGACACGAACAAGGCGCAGTTCGTGATCGCGAGCCTGTTGGCGGGCGTCGGCGCAACGGGAGGGGGCGCGACGGGGGGCGGGGCGCAGGGCCAGGAGTCGCCGGTCACGCCCGCGGCGCACAATATCTTCGTCGTCGGCGACCCCGACCAATCGATCTACGGCTGGCGCGGCGCCGACATCACGAACATCCTGCAGTTCGAGCAGGTGTTCCCGAGGGCCCGGGTGATCGCGCTGGGCGAGAACTTCCGATCCACCAAGCGGATCATCGCCGCGGCCGACAAACTCATCCGCAACAACACGCAGCGCAAGCACAAGGACCTCTTCACGTCGAACGACCTGGGCGAGAAGATCCAGGTGGTCTTGTGCCGCGACGAGCACCACGAGGCGTCGGTTGTGGTGGATTTTCTGCGGACGATGAAGGAGGCGGGGAGCGTCGGGGGGGTGGGCGGCGGGAAGCCCGGCGAGGGCGTTGCCAACGTGTCGTGGAAGGACATGGGGGTCTTCTACCGCACCAACGCGCTGTCGCGCGTGATGGAGGACGCGATGCGGAGCGCGGGCGTGCCCTACGTCATCGCACGCGGCACGGCGTTCTTCGAGCGCGAGGAGGTCAAGAACGCGCTGGCCTACTTGCGGGTGGTTGCGAACCCCAACGACGATGTGTCGCTGGAACGCATTGTCAACACGCCGGCGCGGGGCATCGGCGACACGACGCTCGAGAAAATTCAGCAGTGGGGGGCGCTGCAGGTGCGTGAAGATGGTTCGCCGCTGCCCTTGTTCGAGGCGCTGCGCCAGGCGCCGGGCCGGATCGAGCCGGCGCTGCCCGCACGCACCGTCAACGCCGTCGCCAAGTTCGTCGGCATGGTCGAGGCGTGGCGCGGCGAGGATCCCGATGCGCCGCTGCTGGGCTCGCTCGCGGGGTCGAGCCTGGGCGACCTGGTCGATCGCGTCATCCGCGAGAGCGGCCTGGAGACCATGTACAAGTCCGGGCGCACCGAGGAGGACGAGCAGCGCCTCGACAACCTGGCCGAGGTTGTTTCCAGCGCCCGCGAGTTCGAGGAGAACTACGTCGCCGAGAACGACCCGGCGATGGACGTCGGGCCCGTGGGCGACGGCGCGGAGGGCGCGGGCTCGGGCGAAGACGGATCGCAAAGCCAAGATGTCGATGACGGTGCGGATGACCCGCTGTACATCGAGGCCCTCGCAGAGCCCGGGGTGCACGACCTCCTCCGCGGCTACCTCGAACGCGTCACGCTCGTGAGCGACGCCGACTCGGTCGACCCGGCCCTCGGCGCGGTGACGCTCATGACCCTGCACGCGGCCAAGGGGCTCGAGTTCCCGGTGGTCGCGATGATCGGGCTGGAGGAGGGCTGCCTGCCGCACGTGCGCGGGCTCGAGAGCCCGACGGAACTGGAAGAGGAGCGCCGCCTGTGCTTCGTCGGCATCACGCGCGCGATGAAGCGGCTCGTGATGACCAGCGCCAAGTACCGCACCGTGCGCGGCGTGCCGGAGCGGACGATCCCGTCGCGGTTCATCGAAGAACTCCCGGCCGAGCACATCACCGTCTCGGATCAATCGGGGTACGACGAGCCGGGCTGGGACGATGCCGACAGCGGGCCGGGCCGCTCCAGCGGCGAGTCGTGGGGACGCTCGCGGACCGACGCCCGCAACGCCCGTTCGTTTTCCTCGGGCGGCGGCGGTGGATCGGGTGGAGGAGGGGGGGAAGTGACTGTGCGCGGCATCCGAGCGGGCGTTCAGGTACGCCATCCGCAGTTCGGCGTCGGCACCGTGAAGAGCGTCACGCCCGGCGCCGGTGCACGGGCCCAGATCCAGTTCCGCGACGCGGGCGTCAAGACGCTCGTGCTCGAGTACGCGCGGCTGGAAGTGCTCTGAACTTAGGAGTGGTCGGCAGCACGCACAAAGAACCCGAAGGCGCGTGCGCCCTCGGGTCGGATTCGATTCAGTGCAAGCTTTATGCCACCGCCGATCAGCGTCGGCGTCGGCCGGCGCGGCCCAGCAGCGCCGAGCCCGCCGTGCCCAGGAAGAGCAGCGTCGTCACCGGGTGACCCAGCGATGCGCGGGGAGCCTCCACCGAGCTCGCCAGCGGGCGCGACGGGTCCACGTACGGCATGATCCAGTTGTACAGCTGCGGCAGGCTGATCGCGAATGCGGCGTTGCCGTAGCGCGACGAACCCCAGCCCGTCACGCTCACGGCGATACCCGCCAGGCGCAGGTCACCCTCCGGACCGTAGACAAAGAGCCCGCCGCCGGAGTCGTTTACCGCGAACGTGGCCTCGTGCGGCACCGCGACGCCGGAGCTCGGCCCGTCGAACTGGATCGAGATGATCGACCCGGCCGAGTCGATCAGGTTGGCGCCCCAGGTTTCCTTGTGCGGGCCGTTCCAGTTCCAGCCGTCGCTCAGCGCATCACCCGCCGTCACGCCCCATCCTCCCAGCACGCACGGCGAGCCGGACTGCACGTCGGCGTCCTCGGCGATGGTGTGATAGCCCGGCAGCGTCTCGGCGACGCGCACAAGCATGATGTCCATCGTCGGGTGCTGAACGATCTGCACGGCGCGGTAGCTCACGCCCTTCATCGTGAACATCGAGTTCACGCTCCCGCCCACGTGCTTGGCGGAGATGAACCAGTGCGCCCCGATCGCGACCCCCGAGGAGCCATTGAACGTGCCGACATAGCCCTCGCTCGGCGCGCTCATCTCGTCGCCGGTCACGATCGCGCACGCGGGCGACGCCGCGCCCGCCAGCGCCAAAAGGGCGGAAGCGGCGACAGCCGGCGAGCAGGAGCGCAGAGAACCGCGGCGGACTGCGGGTACAGATCGTGTTGTCATGGCGTACCTCCCTCTCGACTCCGGGTGTGACATCGACCACCGCGATCCGGGGCTTGAGCGGCGGCAGGTCCGAGTGGAATCCGCGGCGGCAGGCCGATGCCGAAGTCGCCGGAACGCCGTGCCTATCGGACGCGCGGGTTTGCGGACCTGCACCGGCATAGGCGAACTGCCATAACGAAAAAGCCCCGGGATTCCGGGGCTCGATCGGGTTCGCGGGTATCGAACGGATCCCTGTGCGGGTCACTCGACGTTGAGGCCGCGGAGGTAGTCCGCCAGTTCCTGGCGCTGCTGTTCGAGTTTCTTCTGGGCCGCGTCCTTGCTCTCGGCGAGCGATTCGAGCGTGGTTTCCTGCTCGCTGAGTTTGGTCATGTACTTGGTGTACAGCTGGGTCGTGCGGTCGATGGTCCGCATGTTCTCGCGGATGCGGGCCTGCTCGGCGGTGATCTCGCCGACCCGGGCGTCGATCTGCGCGATGTCGCGCTGCGTCTGGTTGATTGCGTTCTGCTTGCTGGCCGCGGTGCGCACGGCTTCGAGCACCTTGTCGCTCACCTTGCCCGAGCGGTTGAGTTCGACGATGGTCTGGAGGGGGTAGCCGCCGTCGAGCACCTGGGCCCGCTGCGTCTGCACCATCTCCTGGCGCACCTCGAGTTTGCCGGTCTTGCCGGAAGCGATGTCCATCTCGAAACGGTAAAGGTCCTTGGTTTCTTCGCTGGGCTTGGAGGGCTCGACGAGCTTCCAACCGTCCCACTTGTTGTGCTCGACGATGAGCGTGCGGTCGCGGGCCGAGTCCTTGTTCGCAAACTCGTACGTCGTGGTGTTCACGAGTTTGCTGGTGATCAGCAGCAGGCCGTCGTTGATCTTCAGGCTGGTGATCGTGTCGTTGCGCTCGGCCTTGTTGATCGCCGTGACGTTGAGGTCGAGGGCGTAGGAGAGCAGGCGCTTGTCGCCCTTGGGGATCTGGCCGACCTGCGCATCGCCCGCATAGGCCGAGCCGTCGATCACGCTGATGGGGCCCGGGAGCAACTGGAGGTTGCCGGTGTTCTTGATTTCGACGCCGCGGCGCGGATATTCCGAGCCGTCGGCGGAGTTGAAGATGCTCACGCGCCGGCCGGGGATGTTGGTCGTGATGATCGGGATCATCGCCGAGCGCTGGCGCTCGATCGAGACGGGCTGATCAACCTGGTACTGGAAGACCTCGCCGACTTCCGCGGCGGTGGCCTGGGCCTGCTGCGAGTAGTTCGCGAAGTCGTCGCCCGAAGCGCCGAGGTAGAGTTTGTCGGCTTGCTCGCCCGCGTCGGCACGCATGAACTTCTTCTCGGGAGCCGCGGCGGCGGGAGGCATGCCGCGACCGGCGAACCGACCCGCGTTGCTCTTGGCTTCTTCGACCGACTGGGCGTATCCGGAGAAGTGACTGGCGCCCGTTCCGCCCGCAGCGTCTTCGTCCCGATCGACGCCCAAGCCGTACGCCCGCGGCAAGACGCCCGCGATCGTCGGCACCGAGACCCACGGGCGCGCCATGAACAGCGGCTCGTACAGGTCCATCTGGAAACTCACCGGCCGGCCCGAGACGAGCCCGAGGCGCACGTTGTTCCAGTCCTGGTCCGTCGTGTTCTCGACGATGGCCCACCCCTGCAGCATGAACTCGTCGCTCTTGGAGTCCTTGTCGGGCAGGACCATGCGGTAACTGGTCTTCCACACCGGCATCTCGTGGACATAGCCGACGATGACGCGCCGCGCCCCGGCGCCCGCGAAGCGCAGGTCCACGGTCTTGGTGCGGTCGGCGCGGTACTCGGCGAGGGCCCCGAGCGCCTTGCTCAGTTCCTCCGCCAGCGCTTTGTCGAGAATCTCAAAGCCCGTGACGTTGGCGAGATTGAACGACCGCACGCCGTTGTTCGTGACGAGGTTGATCCACGGCAGGTCGTGCACGGTCGCCGGCGCGCCGGGGGCCGCGGGAATGACCGTCGGGCGCGTCTCGACGTTCATGATCGTGCCGGTGAGGTCGCCCTCGGCGGTGGTGAGTTTGACGGGCGTGCCGCGCAGCCGCTGCAGGATCTCGCCCGCGGAGGGGTTGTCGGCGATATTGATGCCGAACGAGGCGAGACGCTTGGCGAGGGGCTCCTTGGAGCCGTACGAAACGCTCTCGACCCGGCCGCCATCGAGGTCCAGGAGCACCATCGACTTGAGGATGTCGTTGATCTGGTCGGTGTTGAAGCGCAGTTGCACCTCGCCGTTGCCGTCGATGGTTCCGGCGCGCTCGAAATAGCCGACGCCCGAGCGGTAGAGCGTGATCTTCTTCACGGGCAACTGGTCGCTCCCGACCTTGGCCGAGGCGGAGGCGTTGCCATCGCTTTGCGCCGCGGTGACGCCGGGCAGGCCGAGCGAGACCGCCGCGACGCTCACCGCCAGGCCGCTGACGCACAGCAGCGTTCGGACGCTTCTGAACGCGAATGCGGCGGGCGAAGGGCGGGAACGGACGGCGAGACCGGCGGAGCGAACGGTGATCATGTGAAACTCCGAAGGGTGTGTTGGAGCGAGGGGTTCGTGAGCCAGTGAATCAGCGTGTATTCAGGAGGGGCGGGTGGCGGTGGTGCGGGTGGTTTGGG
>CALMQD010000385.1 GCA_937871415.1 uncultured Phycisphaerales bacterium
GTACCCCGCCGGCTTCACGAAGGGGCAGGACGGGACCCGCCGCGCCCAGGCGCGCTCGAGCAAGCAGGATGACCCGGTCCACCGTGCTCATGTGCGACGCTACTTGTACCGGCCCGGCGGTCGCCCCGGTTCGTCGGCGTCGGCCGTTCTTGCCCCGCCGTCCTTGGTCAGCATCATCGCCGCGCACATCACCACCGCCGCGAACAGCACCACGCCGCCGATGATCTGCAGCATCCCGTCGCCGCGGTTGGTTCCCAGGCTCAGGACCAGCAGCCCCGCCGGAACGAGCAGGAACGCGATC
The DNA here is from genome assembly GCA_937871415.1 of uncultured Phycisphaerales bacterium. GTDB lineage: Bacteria > Planctomycetota > Phycisphaerae > Phycisphaerales > UBA1924 > JAHBK01. The sequence goes on from CALMQD010000385.1 coordinate 302, forward strand.
GTCCACGCCCATCGCGTCGGCGGTGCCGGCGCCAGGGCCGGGGCTTCGCCCACTTCCACCTGTGTCCAGTCGATCCGGCCCGCTTCCATCTGCAGCCGGTCCAGCGCCACCCGCGCGTCTTCGAGCTGCGACGCCGGCACGATCACCCGCGGCATGTCGATGTCGTACGACAGCATCGTCCCCGCCAGCGTGTTCACCGCCATCGCCTCGATCCCCTCGCCCCGAAGCGCCGCCGCGATCGTCTCGGCCTCGAAGGCGTTCTTGGCCTTCAGCAGTTCCGCCGAGCGCGACCGATCGGCATCCCCGACGCCGCCCGGGCGTGGTTCGTGTGCGCCGCGCGGGTTCTGTTGCGCCTCGGCCTCATCCATGAAGGAAGGGTAGGGATTCACTCGGCACCCAGCGCCGACCCTGGCGCCCAACCCCCGCCCGCACCCCACGCCTTCCCTCGGCGAGACCCATCGGAGAAGCTGGGTAACTTACGAAACACTCGGAATGACCTGTGTTTCACGCACAGATCACTCGCACGCCGCGTAGGGACGAGTAGGCTCTTTGTTAGACCCGGAGGTACACCATGAAGACGCCAGCCCCGAAGTTCCGCCGCCATCGGTCCTTGAACCCAAGCGCGGCCGGCGTGTGCGTCAGCGCGCTCGTTCTGTGCGCCGGCTGGTCGCTCTCGCCGGCGCTCGCTCAGGAATCAGAAGCGCCGGAACAGCCCAGCGAATCGAACGCGCCCACGCGCGCCCAGCCCAGCACTCCACCCGCGGGCACCGCTCAGCCCGCGCGCCCTTCCGCGAGACGAATGCCATTTGCCCAGCCCGCCGAAGATCGCGAGGTCCAGGTCGTGGAACTCGACAACGGCGACCGTGAAGTCCGCATGGGCGAGTCGCTCCGCATGGTCGTGCACGCCCGCTCCACCCCCGGCGCCGCGCCCGCGGACGACAGCCGCCCGCGCCTCGGCGGGTTTGTCATCAGCCGGGCGAGAGCCTTCTGGAACAGCGCGAGCGGCTACGTCATCCCGCCCGCGGATGCGGCCTACACCGAGGGTGTTGTGCGCGCCGACGGCTCCATCGTTGTGCCCGACAACACCCCCGGTTCCCCCGGCGTGTCCGCGGGTGAAACGCTCCAGCAGCGCAGCGAGCGCCTCGCCGCCGAGGGCCGCGAGGCCCACGCCCGCGCCAAGGAAGCCGAGGCCCAGGCCGAGATCGCCCGCATCGATGCGCTCAACGCTCAGGACGACCGTCGACGTGGCGGGCTCATCCTGCTGCACGGCGGTTACGGCCACGGCGGCTACCGCTATCCCATCTTCCGCGCCTCGCCGCTCTCACGCGGAAACTCCGCCGCCGCCGATCCCAACTCGGGACCGCTGGCCCCAACGGTGACCGTCGAGCGCTTCAAGGGCGACTTCGCCCGCAGCGCCTTCGGGCACGCCGCCCGACCCAATATCGCGCCGATCGTCCGCGCCAACGCCGAGTATCAACGCCGCTTCGCCGACGCCGCGTCACGCGACGAGATCATCGCGCCCCAGCGCGCCGTGGACGCCCAGGTCCGCGGCCACAAACTCGAACGCGAGCCGGTCGACAACCACTGACCGACCGGTCGAACATCCGGGCTCCATGCTCCGTGGAAACACCTGAAACGGCCGCATTCGGGCGGTCGATCGTGCGAACTTTCTCCAAACTTATATCTGATAGCGGCGAACGCATATCGGCTCCCGTGATAGACTCAGGCTGTCTACCCAGGGAGTGCCTCCCATGACTCGTGCGATGCGCCGCTTCGGAACAAGACGGAGTCGGTTGAGATGTGAACGCGCTCCACGCCCCTGGGTCGCGGCTTGTCTTGCAGCGATCACGGTTGTGCTGGTGTTCGCAGCACGGTCCAGCGCCCAATGCGAGCCGCACTGGGTTGAGACCTCGTCTTACCCGGGCGTGAACGGCACGGTGTACTCCGCCGCGGTGTTGAATGATGGAACGGTGGCGGTGACCGGGGGCTTCTACCTCGCCGGCGCGTTCGATTGTGCGGGGATGGCACGCTTCGACCCGCGCACCGGACGGTGGTCGGCGCTCGGCACGGGGGCTCGGCCGTCCGTGGGCACGAGTGGCAAACTTGCTTTGCTTCCGTCGGGGGAACCGCTGCTGGCCGCGAGCCGCACGATCAGCGGCCACACCTACAACCTCTGGCGGCTCGACGCCGCGACCGATCAGTGGCTGCCCTTCGCCGACGCGGAGTTCAGCGAACCGTCATCCAGCGGCGGCACGCAGTCCTCCACACCCAAGGACATCGTCGTACTTCCCAGCGGCGACGTGGTCGTGAGCGGCACGTTCCAACTGATCAACGGGATGCCGATCAGCAAGGTCGCTCGCTGGGACGGCGCGGCGTGGCATGACATGAGCGCGGGGCTTTCCGCCGCGCCCAACCAGGTGCTGTCTGATGGACTCGATGGCGTAGTCGCGGTGGGACGGTTCCAAGATGGACCTGCGTTTTCAGCGGTGGCTGCGTGGAGTTCGCAGACCAATACGTGGTCTCTGCTCGCCAATCCCGGCATTGATACTCGCGGTCTCAGAGCCGTGGCATTCGACAACGGAGACCTGCTCGTCGGGGGGTACTACTCGTCGCGATTCGCGTTCTATCGCCGCGCCGATGCGGAATGGAAAATCCTCGATGATCGGATGTCCAGTGGCTTTCCGATAGCGCGTCTGCCCGACGGCCGCGTCTTGGCGAGCGGTTACTATCGCGCGACCGGTGAACCAACGTCGTTCCGTCTCGCGAGTTTCGATCCGTTGTCCATGACGTGGTCTCCCATCGGCGGTGCGTTCAGTTCAACGACGAGTTATCCAACAACGATTTCCAGCGTGGCGCTGTTGCCCGATGGGCGCATGCTCGCCGGTGGTATTTTCGGCACTGTCGGCACGCGGGGTTGCAAGAACATCGCCATCTTCGACAGTACAGATTGGCAAGCGACGAGTAAGGGCGTTGATGGTCCCGTGACCAACATGCTCGCACTGCCCGACGGCGATGTGATCCTCGCCGGAGTGTTCAAGATCGCCGGTGATCAAGTCACGCCCGGAGTCGCGCGCTGGCGCCCCGAGACCAACGAGTGGTTCGCGATGCCCGGGATCAACAACTGGGCCTCCAACTTCGACGCCTTCAACCGTACGTTTGCGATTGCCCGGGCCGCCGACGGCGACATCCTCCTGAGCGGACCGATCCGTTTTCCAGTCAATCTCACCTCCGGATACTCCATCGTCCGCTGGGATCAAGGCACCCAGGCGTGGCGCTCCCTCGGAACGTCCGACGGTCAGGCGTTTGCCCTGCTCTCTCTTCCGAACGGAGACATCATCGCGGGAGGTGAGTTCAACCTGATCGACGGTCAATCCTTCCCGACCATTGCCCGTTGGCGAGCATCCACGGGGCAGTGGGAGCGCATGAGCGGTTTCATCGGCGGGTCGGTCACCGCGCTCGTTCGAAGCACCTCCGGCGAGATTTTCGCCGGCGGCAGTTTTGCCTCCGCGACCGGCTCGCCCTCCGCCAAGTACATCGCTCGCTGGGACGAGGGTACATCTTCCTGGCAGCCAGTGGTCCCGCCGCTCAACGGCTCGGTGCGCAGGTTCACACAGTTGCCGGGCGACCGCCTGCTCGTAGAAGGCAACTTCACATTCTCCGGCACGATCCCGTTGTCATACGTCGCTATCTTGTTTCTTCCAACACTGACATGGCAGCCTGTGATGGTCGCGCCCGAAGACCAAACAACGATCTACCAGACGCACTGCCTTGGCTCTGTTCTGCCCGACGGTCGATTCGTCACAGCGCCGTACTCTTGGACGGCGGTCAGCATGCCGCTCTTCGCCTTGGACACGCACGCGAATGAGTGGACTCACATCCCCGGTCCAGTCGGAACGACTCCGGGAATCTATGCGACTCCGGGTGTACGCGCCGTCGCCGCTGCCCGTAACGGCGATGTCATCATCGGCGGCCGCTTCACCACCGCCGACGGCGAGCCGAGTTTCTGCCTCGCGCGCCTCGTGTCGCGTCCTCCCTGCTCCTCCGACTTCGACTGCTCCGGCCAAGTCGCCGTCGACGACCTCGTGTCGTTCCTCACCGCCTGGTTCGGCCAGTACGGCATCGCCGACGGCGCGCTCTCGGCCGACTTCAACAGAGACCTCTTCGTCGGCGTCGACGACCTCTTCGCGTACATCGACGCCTGGATGAGCCAGTTCGCGCAATGTCCGTGAGCGAATCAGCGGAGGCTCGGAAAAGCGGCCTCGTGCAGCGAAGAACTGGAAAGGCAAGTGGTGAAGGGGGGGTCAGCCCTTCTTCCGCTCGTTCCACATTTTCAACAGTTCCAACTCGCGTTCCCGCGGCGTGCCCGCCAGGTATCGCTGCTGCTGCTCCGGCTTGAGCGCGTCGTACCACTTCAGGAACGCGATGATCGTGTCGTCGACCGGCCGGAACTTCAGGCCCGCCTTCACGGCGCTCATGTTCGATCGCCGGTGGAAGCCGCTCGTCTCGCCCGTCGCCGGCAGCCAGATCGGGAAGTAGTCCTTCTCCGGGTCCGCGTGCTCCTTCAGGAACGCCGCGTCCACCCACGTGAACTTGCAGTCGCTCTGGGTCACGCGCTTGCAGGCCTCGAGCGTGTCGCCCCAGCGCGCGGGCTTGTCGCTGGGCGTCGGGCCCAGCACGTTGAAGACGCCGTGGTTCTCCGTGTCGAGCGCGTGCACGATGAACTCCGCCAGGTCGCGCACGTCCACGTACTGCACCGGATCGTCCGGCGTGCCCGGCGCCAGCACCTCCTTGCTGCTCGCGTCCTTCTTCCCCGCCTCGCGGATGCGCAAGGGCCAGTAGTTGAAGCGCCCCGACCAGTCGCCCGGGCCCACGATGTACCCGGGCCGGATGTTGAGCACGCGCCCCGGTATCGCCGCCTCCGCCGCCTGCTCGCACAGCGCCTTGAGCGGGCCGTAGTTCTGCATCTGCTCGCCCATCGTCTCGACCGTCGGGTCGGGGATGGTGCCCACCTCCGCGCTCTCGTCCTGCGGCCCCTGCCCGTCGTTCTTGTACACGCTCACCGACGACACGAACGCGTACCGCTTGCAATGGTCCTTCAGCAGTTCCGCCGAGGCCTTGACCATCCGCGGGTAGTAGCCCGACGTGTCAACCACATAGTCCCACGTGCGCCCCTCGAGGGCCTTGAGGCCTTCGCCCTTCTTCGGGTCGCGGTCGCCGTGCAGTTTCTCGAGATCGGGGAAGAGGTTGGGGCGCGTCTTGCCGCGGTTGAAGAGCGTGATCGTCCAGCCCTTGGCCTGTGCCGCCTCGACCACCTCGGGCCCCAGGAACGCCGTGCCGCCCAGGATGAGCAGCGTCTTGCCGCCCGGCTTGGCCGCGCTCCCCGCCGCTTTCTCGTCCGGCTTCTTCCCGCCCGCCGCGGTCGATTGCGCCCGCGCCAGGCGCGACAGCCCCGTCGCGGCGATCACCGCCGCAGCCGCGGCCGAGGTCTTCACGAACTGCCGACGCGAGGGCAACGGCGCGAATCCCTCGGTCGCGGAGCAGACATCCGCGCCCTGGCCGCCGGGCAAGCGTGTTGAACCGTGCATGGAGATGGGTCCTCTTCGAAGTTGCCCACGAGCGTGCCGAGGGTGTATCGCCCCGCCCCGCGCCGGTTGCGTACGCCCCGCCCCTCCCCGCCGACCCGCCGGCGCTGCCGCCTTACCATCGCGCATGAGCATTCTCCACGCCCGGCCCGCCTCGATCGCTCGATCCGCCCTTCTGTCCTCCGCTCTGGCGGTCCTCTCCGCCTGCTCGGGTAAGACCTGCACGGGATTTGAAGCGCCCGCCGCGCGTGACGAAGGCCCACTCCAGCGCGTCATCGACTTCGGCGACCGCCAGGCCACCGGCGTCGCCGTCAGCCGCACCGGACGCCTCTTCGTCTGCTTCCCGGACTGGTCCGCGCTCTCGGGCATCCCGCGCGACGCCGAAGGCCCCGTGCTGTCGGTCGCCGAGGTCCTGCCCGACGGCACGCTCGCGCCCTACCCCAGCGCCGCGTGGAACGACGCCGCCGGCCCCGGCGGCGCGTTCATGCCCCAGGAAGCCCCGACGCTCGAAGGGCTCGACGGCCGCAGCGCCGACGCGTCCGAGCCGGTCGTCGCTCGCACGCTCGGCAACCAGGCCGGGCCCATGTCGTTCATCAACGTTCAGAGCGTGTTCGTCGACGACCTCGACCGCCTCTGGGTGCTCGACAACGCCTGCCCCAACTTCGCCGGCGTCAGGCGCGAACGCGGCGGGCCCAAACTCGTCCTGATCGACCTCAAGTCCAACCAGGCCGTCACGGCTTTCTTCCTCGACGACGTTGCCCCGAGCAACGCCTACCTCAACGACGTCCGCATCGACACCCGCAACCAGACCGCGTTCATCACCGATTCCGGCGCCGGCAGCGGCGGCGCGATCGTCGTCGTCGAACTCGCCACCAACAAGGCCCGCCGCGTCCTCGCCGATGACCCCTCGACCCAGGCCGACCCGGCCCGCTCGATCACTGTCGGCGCCCGCGCGCTGCTCGACCCGGCGACCGGTCGCACGCCCCAGATCCACAGCGACGGCATCGCGCTCGACACGCGGACGCACACGCTCTACTGGCAGGCGCTGACGGGCGACC
>CALMQD010000386.1 GCA_937871415.1 uncultured Phycisphaerales bacterium
GTAGGCCTGTCGGATGTGCGGCGGAGGGCCTGAGGGGGCGCGCGCCCGCGCGTACCCTGCGTCCATGACGCGCGCCAACGCGAACGGTTCACGCCCGTCCGACGCCGCCAAGCCCGCCGACCCGGGCCGCGCCATCGCCGGCGCCGGGAAGTCGGGCGGCGGCCTGACGTACGCCGACTCGGGCGTGCACCTGGAAGAGAAGGACCGGTTCACCGAGTCGCTGGTGTCGATGATGCGCCGGACGTACGGGCCGCGGGTCATCGACAACCCCGGCGGCTTCGCCGGTCTTTTCCGGCTCGACTTCAACCAGCGCCTCTTCGCCCGCAACTACAAGGACCCGGTGCTGGTGGCGTGCTGCGACGGCGTCGGGACCAAGGTGAAACTCGCGTCGGCCGTGGGCAAGTTCGACACGCTGGGCATCGACCTGGTCGCGATGAGCATCAACGACATGATCGTGCAGGGCGCCGAGCCGCTGTTCTTCCTCGACTACATCGCCGTCGGCAAGGTGCAGAAGGACATGCTGACCGACCTGGTCCGGGGCGTCGCGGAGGGCTGCCAGCGTTCGGGGTGCGCGCTGCTCGGCGGCGAAACGGCGGAGATGCCCGACGTCTACGCGCCCGGGGAGTTCGACCTCGCCGGGTTCGCCGTGGGCGTTGTGGAACTCTCGCGCGCCATCGATCCGACCCGCGTCGAGAAGGGCGACATTGTCCTGGGGCTCGAGTCCAGCGGCATCCACAGCAACGGCTACTCGCTGGTGCGCAAGGTCGTGGAGAAGGCCGGGCTGGACTTGAAAACCGTCCACCCGGAACTGCCGGGAGGCAGCCCCAACGGCCGGCGTCCGCGCCGCGCCGCCAAGGCCGGCTCGGCCCGCGGCCGAAACGCCGGGAACGACCGCGCCGAAGCGGCGCCGGGCCCGACGCTCGGCGAAGTCCTGCTCACGCCGACGCGGATCTACGCGCAGAGCGTGATGAAACTGCTGAGGCAGTACAAGGTGAAGAAGGTCATCACCGGCATGGCGAATATCACCGGGAGCGGGCTGGAGGGCAATCTCTGCCGCGCCCTGCACCCGGGCGTCGACGCGCAGATCGATCCCGAGTCGTGGGAGCCGCTGCCGGTGTTCCGTTTCCTGGCCGAGCAGGGGAAGATCAGCGACGACGAGATGCGCCGGGTGTTCAACATGGGGATCGGGTACACGCTCATCGTGCGCCCTTCGTTCGCCCCGGCCGTGAAGGAGAAGCTCGAGAAGCTGGGCGAACGCGTGCACGTCATCGGGAAGGTGGTCAAGGGCAAGGGGGACGTGCGGTACGCCTGAGCGACCGGCGCGGGGCGAGCGCCGGCGTGCGCGGGGACGCCAAGCGGGGCCGCAAAAATGCCGACAATGGTCCTGGAGTCATCCGACGGCGTTTGACGGCAAACCCGGGCCGCCCGGGGCAGACCGGACTACGCTTGACGCCGCGAATGGATGGGGAATCAGGGAGCGTTTTTCAATGGGCAACCACAGCCGACTGTTCACGTCCGAGTCCGTCTCGATGGGCCATCCGGACAAGGTCTCGGACCAGATCTCCGACGCGATCCTCGACGCGCTGCTCGCCGACGACCCGTTCTCCCGCGTCGCGTGCGAGACGCTCTGCTGCACGGGGCTGGTGGTCGTCGCCGGCGAGATCACGACGAACACGTACGTGAGCATCCCCGACCTGGTGCGCGAGACGATCCGCGAGATCGGCTACATCTCGGGCGACATGCGCTTCGACGCCGACAGCGCGGGCGTCATGGTCGCGCTGAACAAGCAGTCCAACGACATCGCGATGGGCGTGGACAAGGAAGGCGCGGGCGACCAGGGCATGATGTTCGGCTTCGCGTGCAAGGACACGCCCGAACTGATGCCCCTGCCCATCCAGCTCGCCCACCAGCTCGTCGAGCAGCAGGCGCACGTTCGCCGCGAGGGCAAGATCCCCGGGCTCCGCCCCGACGCCAAGAGCCAGGTGACCGTCGAGTACGACGGCAACACGCCGGTGCGTGTCGACACGCTCGTGCTCTCGACGCAGCACGACGCCTCGTGGAACGAGCGCCAGGGCGACCTCAAGAAGGAGATCGTCGAGCACGTGCTCAAGCCCGTGCTCAAGGAGTGGTGGAACCCCGGCATCAAGATCCACGTGAACCCGACCGGGCGCTTCGAGATCGGCGGGCCGCACGGCGACACGGGCCTGACCGGGCGCAAGATCATCGTCGACACCTACGGCGGCATGGGCCGTCACGGCGGCGGCGCCTTCTCGGGCAAGGACCCGACGAAGGTCGACCGTTCCGCGGCCTATATGGCGCGGTACATCGCCAAGAACGTCGTGGCCGCGGGGCTGGCCGACAAGTGCGAGATCCAGTTGTCGTACGCGATCGGCGTCGCCGAGCCGACGAGCGTGTACGTCGATTGCTTCGGCTCGAGCAAGGTCGACGAGGCGAAGATCTCCAAGGCCATCCGCGAGGTCTTCGGCCTGACGCCCAAGAAGATCATCGAGGCCCTTCAACTGCGAAAGCCCATCTACTCCCCCACGGCCAAGCACGGCCACTTCGGGCGCAAGGCCTACACCGGCCACTACGTGGACAAAGTCGCGCGCCAGGCCAAGGGCGAGAAGCACGAGTTCTTCACCTGGGAAAAGACCGACAAGGCCGAGGCGCTGCGGAAACTCTGCTCGTAAGCCTCGCGACGCGGATCGGCCCAGATCAATGCGCGACGGTCGACGAGCGCTCAATGACCACGGGCGTTTGCACGTTCACGCGCGTCACCGGGACCAGCGGCGGGTAGTACACGGGCTCGGCAGCCTGGGCACTCGTGGCCTCGCCGGGCGCGTTCGCATCGCGCCGATGCTCCTGCGCCACTGAAACGCCCGACTCGGCGCTTTGTATCGTTGTCGTCGTGACAAGCCGTTCGCCCGCCTCGTCGGCGCTGGCCGCCAGGTGCCGCAGCGCGCTCGCGACCGAGCCCAGGTCGCGCTTGAGTTCGACGCGGGTGTGCTCGATCACGCGGCGGACGGGCTCGGGGAGCGCGGCGAGCGTGTCGTCGGCACTCTCCCCGGCGCGCGACGCGACCAGGCCCTGCCAGGGCTCCAACTGCGTGATCACCGCGCGCAACTGACCGATCGTGGTCTCGGCGACGCGCGTCGCCAGCGCCGTGGTCTGCTGCGTCTGCTTGCCCTGCTCGATGAGGCGCGAGACCTCGGTGTCGATGGTCTTCGCCTGCTCACGGGCTTCGGCCAGCGTGCGTTCGACGCCGCCCTTGACGGCCGAAGCACGCTGATCGATGTCGCTCGACACCTCGCTCGCAACGGCCCTGGCGTGCTCCGATTCCCGGCGCAGGTCGTCGGCCCGCTCGGTCAGGCGGTCGATCATCGTGCACATGTCGTTGAGGCTCTCGCCCAGGATCGACCGCGCGTGGTCGGCCTGCTGGCGCACGGCGTCGAGCTGTTTCTGGGCGAAGGCCGCGTCGGCGCGGAGGCTCTCGGCCCGGTCGAGCATCTCGCCGAGGCTGTTGGGGGCGTAGGGCATTCCGGTCGGGGTCTCGCCGGAAGCGGCCCCGGGCTCCGATCCCGACGCCGCCCGCGCCGGCTTGCCGATCAGCGCTTCGGCCCGGTCGCACATCGCTTCGAGTCGGGTGAACACGGGGGCGACAGCGATCTGGGCGTCCTTCTGCACTTCCAGGACACGCTCCTCGAGCCTGCGCGAAGCGCTCGTGGCGCGCTGCTCCAGGTCGCGCAGCCGGGCATCGTGGGCGGTCAGGATCGCGCTGAGGCGGGCTTCGAAGCCCTCGACGCGCCGGGAAACGATCTCGTCGGCCTTGCGCTCGAGCGCCGACGAGGCCGCCGCCGTGTTCTGAACCCGGTCGAGCAGTTGTTCGGCCTTCAGGGCCTTCTCCTCGATCCGCTTGAGGGCCGCGGCGGCGAGGTCGAGGTTGTCCTGCTGGCCCTGCTCGGCGGCCTTGAGTTCGTTCGCGACGCGGGCCGCCTGGGAGACCGAAGCTCGCAGGCCCGACGCCTGCTTGCTCGCCTCGCGCACCATCTCGCGCAGCATCTTCGACAACTGGTCGAAGGCGTTCTGGTCGATGACGCGCGGCGTCAGGAAGACCTCGCCGGGAGTGGGTACGTGCTGCGGGCCGTCGGCCAAAGCGTCCGACTCCGCCGGAGGCTCCGCGGCGCGAGGAGCGGCCGAAGCCGTCGCCGGCGTAGGGACGCTCTTGGTCGGCAGGGGCTTGAGAGTCGACGGCGGGACGGGCGCCGGGCGGCTGGTCGAAGAGTCGGACATGGGCCTCTGCTCCGAGAGACGTAGGAATCGCAGACTCCGCTGCGAGGGGCGGCCAGCACGCCCGGCCGGGCGACGTTTGCTACGAGCCCTTCTCCGGCTCGGGCT
>CALMQD010000387.1 GCA_937871415.1 uncultured Phycisphaerales bacterium
TCCCGGTACACAAATAACCGTGCCTGGCCTTCCGTGAGTTCGACCAGGAAGGCCGAGCCGACGTAGTGCACGCTGTGGAACCGGTTGACGACATAGAGCCCCAGGCACAGGACGCACACCAGGAGCGCCAGCAGCCCCGCGGCCCACCGGGCGCGGCGCAGATTCCGTCGGTGCCGACCAGTGTCCATGGCAGGGCATACCCGGCGGACGGCGTCCGGTTCAAACGCGACGGGCGCGGGACCGCCCGCGGATCACTTGAGGTCGTCGACCACCAGGGCGTGCAGTTTCTTGAGTTGCTCGGCCTTGTCGCGCGGCATCACGAGCGTCGCGTCCGGCGTGTGCACGACGATCAGGTCCTTGACCCCCAGCAGCGCGATGGTGTGCGGGGGCGTATCGCCCCGACCCTCGCCCGCGCCCTCGCCGACGACGAGATTGTTCTTCCCGTCGACGATGAGCGCGTGCACGCCCCCGCCGCCCACACGGTTGCCGTCGGCGTCGGGGTCGAGCGTCTCGCCGTAACTCGGCCAACTCCCGACGTCCAGCCACTTCACATCCGAGACGACGGTGCACACCCGGTGCTCGCGGCTGGCCGGCTCCATCACCGCGTAGTCGACGCTGATCCGCGGGAGCGTCGGGTAGACCTCGTCGAGCACCGCCTTCTGCTTCGCGGTGCCCCAGGCGCTCTGGATCTTCATCAGCCCCTCGTGGCTCTCGGGCTTGTACTTCTTGAGGCAATCCAGGAACGTGCCGGCGTGGAAGACGAACATGCCGCTGTTCCAGCCGAAGTGCCCGCTCTCGACGTACGCCTGCGCCCGGGGCTGGTCGGGCTTCTCGACAAACCGCTCCACGCGGTAGGCCAGGCCCCGCGCGATCGGCTTGCCCTGGGCGTCGTTCACGCCGGTGATCTCGCTGCCGCGCTCGACGTACCCAAAGCCCGTCGAGGGGTACGTCGGTTTGATGGAGAAGGTCACCAGACGGCTCTTGTCGGTCTCGACGAGCCGGAAGCCGATCTCCATGAGTTTCTGGAAGTCCTCGCGCGGCTCGATGATGTGGTCCGCCGTCAGCACGACGAAGACCGCGTCCTTGTCGAGTTTCTGGAGGACGGCGGCGGAAAACCCCACGGCATTGACGGTGTCGCGACCCATCGGCTCGCCGAGGATCTGCCCGTCCTGGAGCGCGGGGATCGCCTTGCGGATCTGCGCCCGGAAACCCTCGCCCGTGCAGATGTACCGGCGCTCGGTGGGGATGAGCCCCTCCACGCGCTCCACGGCGAGTTCCAGCAGGCTGACGGGGTGCTTGGTCCCTTCGCGCGAGATGAGCGGGAGCAGCTGCTTGGGGCGGCTGTTGCGGCTCATCGGCCAAAGACGTGTCCCCGCCCCGCCCGCCATGACGATCGCGTGTCGCATCGGGAGCGATGATACCGCGCCCGTGCGGGCCCAGAAACCGGGTCGCGTCGCGCCTTCCCGCCGCGTCACACCCGCGAGTTGTTGCCCGGCTTGCGCGTGTGGACCGTGAACGGCGGCTGCTCGACCTCGTCGTCGATCTCCCCGTCGATCTCGTCGTCTTCGTCGTGCTCGCCGTCGAGGTCGTCCCCCTCGTCGAGTTCGTCGTCCTCGTACTCGTCGACCTCCGACCCGTCATCGGCGGCGCCGGGCAGTTCGGTGGCGCGCGCGGCGGAGGTCCGTCCGCCGTCGCCGCCGGTGCCGTTCACGCGCGCCTGCATGACCTCGAGGGTCTCGCCCGTGGCGGGGTGCGAGTTCAGCTCGCCCCCCGGCCCGCCGCGCAGGCCGTCGTCGGCCTGGCCCGCCCCCTTGGCCGCGGCGTCGGCCTGCGCCTGCGCCTTGATCGCGTGCCACTCGTCGAGGGTCATGATGACGTCGCGGCTGACGGTGCCCTTGTGCCCGCCCAGGATGCCCGCCTCGCCCATCATCTCGATGAGACGCGCGGCCCGGGTGTAGCCGATAGCGAGGCGTCGCTGCAGCATCGACACGCTCCCCCGCCGCGACTCGATGACGATCTCGACCGCCTGGTCGAACATCGGGTCTTCCTGCGCCGCCTGGAAGCCGTCGCGGTCGCCCATGTTGAAGTTGCCGTTGTAGCCCGCGGCGCCCGCCGGGCCCGGCCCGCCCTCGGCCTGGTCGGGGCTCATGCCCGGCCGGATCTGCAGCAGGCTGCGTTCGAACGTGGGCGTCGCCACGTCGCGCAGGAACTTGACCACCCGCCGGATTTCCTTGTCGTCCACCAGCGTGCCCTGCGCGCGGGTGAGCTTGCTGGAGCGCGGGGAGAGGTACAGCATGTCGCCCTGGCCCAGCAGCAGTTCGCCGCCCTTCTGGTCCAGCACGATGCGCGAGTCCATGCCCGAGGCGACCTTGAACGCGCAGCGGGCCGGCATGTTGCTCTTGATCAGGCCGGTCACGACGTTCGCCTGCGGACGCTGCGTCGCCACGATCAGGTGCATCCCGACCGCGCGGGCCTTCTGCGCGATGCGCACGATGGAATGCTCGACCTCCTTGTTGGTCATCATCAGGTCCGCCAGCTCGTCGATGATGAACACCATGTACGGCAGCTTCCGCGGGACCTTCGCCTCTTCCTCGGGCGTCGTGATGTTCAGGCGGTCCTTGATCTCCTCCCACTCCAGCGCGTTGTAGCCCGTGATGTCGCGGCAGCCGGCCTCCGCCAGCAGTTCGTACCGCTCGTCCATCTTGGCCACCGCCCACTCCAGGATCGCCGCCGCCTTGCCCATCTCCGTCACCACCGGGCACATCAGGTGCGGGATGTCCTTGAACTGGCTCAGCTCGACCATCTTCGGATCGACGAGCACCAGCTTGAGCTCGTTGGGCTTCTTCGTGTACAGGAAGCTCATGATGACCGTGTTCATGCACACGCTCTTGCCGCTGCCCGTGGTGCCGGCGATGAGCAGGTGCGGCATGGTCGCCAGGTCGCAGATCAGCGGCTCGCCCGAGGCGTCCTTGCCCAGGAACATCGGCAGGGTCATGCGCGAGTGGATGTCGCTGCGCGTCATGAGCTCCTTCAGTCGCACCTTCTCCTTCTGCGCGTTGGGCACCTCGACGCCGACCGTGTCGCGCCCGACGGTGTTGGGCACGATGCGGATGTTGATCGCCTTGAGCGAGCGGGCGAGGTCGCTCGCGATCGCCTGAAGCGCCGCGACTTTCGTCCCCGGCGCCAGGCGCACCTCGTAGAGCGTGATCACCGGGCCCGACTCCACGCCGACGACCTCGCCGTCGATCTTGTACTCGTTGAGCGCCCGCTCGAGCGCCTCGGCCTGCTCGCGGACGAAGGCCTCCATCGTCTGCGAGAAGTTCATCTCGGGCTCTTCGAGCAGGTCGAGGCCGGGGAACCGGTAGCCCTCGATGTTCATGCCGGCGGTCGTGCCGCCGCCCTGCACCTCGCGCAGGTCCTCGTCGGTCGCCGATCGCGACGTGTTGGCCGCGAAGCGCACCGGCAGTTTCGCGATCTTGGCGCGGAGTTCGTCGGCGCTGTACTCGCGGGGCTGAGCCGGCGCGGCGCCCGCGGGGCTCGCGATGCCGGCGTCCTCCGCGTCCGGATCGTCGACGACGGGCGAGGCGGCGCGGGCCACCGGCATCTTCGGGTTGGCAACCGGCGCACCACCGCCGCCGGCGGGGTCGAAGAGCGAGAGGTCATCGTGCTCCTCGCTCGACGCGGGCCTGACGGCACGCGCCGCGGGACGCACGGGTCCGGCGCCGCCCACGCGCAGCACGCGCGACGTTCGGGAATCGGCCAGTTCGGGGAGCTGCCGGTCGTCGGAGACGTCGTCGGGGCGATAGCCGTACGCGTCGGTCTCCTGCCGGCGCGCGGCGCGCGCCTGCGCGATGACCTGCGAACGCTCGCGCGCCACCCGTGCCGCGGCGACAGCCACGCGCCCGCTCGTCTTCGCCGATGCGTACAGCGCGCGTCCGGTCCAGATCGCGGCGAGCACCGCCCAGACGTCCAGCGCGACGATCGCGCCCACGCACAGCATCAGCAGCAGGATCAGGAACGTCCCGGCGCTCGAGAACGACTCGATGAGCTTCCCACCGCCGAGCGTTCCCACCAGACCGCCCGGCAGCGCGGGGACCGGACCGGTCGAGGGCAGGAGCAGCGCCTGGAACCCCGAGACGCTGGCCGCCATCATGATCGCGCCGAGGATCCGAACCGGCACCTGGTTCACGCGCCGCCCCGTGGCGCTCACGCCCAGCCACAGCGCCGCGAGCGCCAGCAGCGCCGGGGCGCCGTAGCCCAGCAGTTGGTACGCGTAGTGCGCGACGAGCGCGCCGGCCTTGCCGCAGAGATTCGCGGGGGGCTGGTTGTGCGGGTACACCGTCGTCGCGGGGGCGTCGGCGCTGGAGTACGAGAGCAGCGAGAGCGCCAGGAACGCCCACAGCACCGCGAAGGCCAGCCACGCCACACGCCGCCACAGCAGGTGCTCGTGGGGATGGGTCGGCGCGCTCTCGTCGGCGTCGTCCCGGCGCGCTCGGCGAGGTCGGACGCCCGGCGCGCCGGCCTCCTCGGCCTCCTCGCGAGAGGAACGGGCGGAACCCGCGCGCGACGTCGCGCGCGCACGAATGGCGGTGGAACCTTCGGTAATCATCGCAACACCCGTTATCGGCGGTTGTTGCGCGGCGGGGCCAGATTCCAAGCCTCCTAAGCCCGACTCGACGAGAACCCCCGGTACAAGGGAAAAAACAAAGCCCGCGGGCGATCGCCCACGGGCCTTGCGGTCAGTCGATCGGCCCGGTGGTGAGTCGGGCCGGGAGTTGTCGGCGATCAGCCTCTCGGCCGATCGCGGTTCGCCTCGAAGGCGCCCCGGGACGAGCGGGGCGGTTTCCTCCAGCGGGGCGGAGAATCGGGAAATCAGCGGCGGCGACGGCGGCCCGCGGTCAGGCCCGCCAGGGCCAGGATGCCCGCCGAGGCCGGGGCCGGCACCACCACGCTCTGGAACGACCAGCGGGTGATCTCGTGACGCTCGACGTTCGCGGCGCCGCCCGTGCCGGCGGTGAAGCCCACCAGCGCCTGGCCGGCGTTGTTGCCGGGGGCCAACTGCATGGCCGTCGAGATGTCAAAGCCGTTGATCGTCAGCACCGCGGGGCCGAACGCGCCGGCGCTCGACAGCTTCATGAACAGCGAGAGCACGCCCGGGGTGTACACGATCCGCACGTCGTAGAGGTCGCCGCTCGACATATCCGCGGCGGGGAACGCGTGCCCCA
>CALMQD010000388.1 GCA_937871415.1 uncultured Phycisphaerales bacterium
CCGACTGGTTGACGATCTTGAAGTAGCCGCCGCCGGCGAGCTTCTTGAACTTCACCAGCGCGAAGTCGGGCTCGATGCCGGTGGTGTCGCAGTCCATGAGCAGGCCGATCGTGCCCGTGGGCGCGATGACCGTCACTTGCGCGTTGCGGTAGCCGAAGCGCTCGCCGAGCGTCAGCGCCTCGTCCCAGGCGCGGGTCGAGTGGTCGAGCAGGTCCTCGGCGTTGGCGATGTTCACCCGCCCCGAGTTGATCACGTCGTGGTCCACCGGCACCGGCGGGATCCGCAGGCCCTCGAAGTTCTCCGCGGCGCGGGGCACGCCGTGCGCCGCCAGGCGGTGGTTGCGGATGACGCGCAGCATGTTCTCCCGGTCGGGCTCGAAGCCCGGGAAGGCGCCCAGTTGCGCGGCCATCACGGCGCTCATGCGGTACGAGCGCCCGGTGAGGATGCTCGTGAGCGTCGCGCAAACCGCGCGGGCCTCCTCGCTGTCGTACGGGATCCCCGCCTGCATGAGCATCGCGCCCAGGTTCGCGTACCCCAGGCCCAGCGTGCGGTACTTCCAGGACAGTTCCGCGACCTCGCGGCTGGGGAAGCTCGCCATGAGCACGCTGATCTCGAGCACGATCGTCCAAAGGTCGATCGCGTGCTCGTACGCGTCCACGTCGAACCCGCGCGACTGCGCGTCGTAGAACTTCAGCACGTTCAGCGACGCCAGGTTGCACGCCGTGTTGTCGAGGAACATGTACTCCGAGCACGGGTTGCTCGCGTTGATCCGCCCGCCGCTCGGGCACGTGTGCCACGCGTTGATCGTCGAGTCGAACTGCACGCCGGGGTCGGCGCAGCGCCACGCGGCGTAGTTGATCTGGTCCCACAGGCTCCTGGCGTCGAACTTCCTGCCCGGCTTGCCGTCGGTGCGCCGGAACGTCTGCCACATCTCGCCCTTGTCGAGCGCGTCGAAGAACGCGTCGGGGATGCGGACCGAGTTGTTGCTGTTCTGGCCCGAGACCGTCGCGTACGCCTCGCCGTTGAAGTCGTAGTCGAGTTTCAGGCCCAGGCGCTTGGCCGTCTCGCCGATGGTCTCCTTGTCGGAGCGGCTGGCCTTGCGGCCCGCGATGGCCTTGAGCCCCTCCACCATCGCCTGGACCTTGATCTCTTCGCGCACCTTCCAGTTCACGAAGTTCTCGATGTCCGGGTGGTCCATGTCGAGGCAGACCATCTTCGCGGCGCGGCGCGTGGTGCCGCCGCTCTTGATCGCGCCCGCGGCCCGGTCACCGATCTTGAGCCAGCTCATGAGGCCCGACGACTTGCCGCCGCCGCTGAGCGGCTCGTTCTCGCCGCGCAGGTGGCTGAAGTTCGTGCCCGTGCCCGAGCCGTACTTGAACAGGCGCGCCTCGCGCACCCACAGGTCCATGATCCCGCCCTCGTTCACGAGGTCGTCGCTCACGCTCTGGATGAAGCAGGCGTGCGGCTGCGGGTGGGAATACGCGTCCTTGGCCAGCGACACCTTGCCCGTCTTGGGGTCCGGCACCCAGTGGCCCTGCGCGGGCCCGCTGATGCCGTAGGCCCAGTTGAGCCCGGTGTTGAACCACTGCGGCGAGTTCGGTGCCGCCATCTGGTGGGTCATCATGTACGCGAGTTCGTCGTAGAACGCCTGCGCGTCGTTGGGCGTGTCGAAGTAGCCGTGCTTCTCGCCCCACGAGCGCCAGCACCCGGCCAGGCGGTGGATCACCTGGCGTGCCGACTTCTCCGGACCGGTCGTGCCGTCAGCCTGCGGCACGCCCGCCTTGCGGAAGTACTTGCTCACCATGATGTCGGTCGCCAGCTGCGACCACGTCTCGGGCACCTCGGCGTCGTGCATCTCGAACACGACCGAGCCGTCGGGGTTGGTGATGCGGCTGGAACGCTTCGTCCAGGCGACGCTGGCGAAGGGGTCCTGACCGGGGGAAGTAAAGCGGCGGGTGATCTTCATGAGTCGTCCCAAAGGCACCGGGCATCAGGCACCGGGCATCAGTGAATACCTAGTTCTTCGATTCCAAACTCCGAATCAAACCTGCAAGCACACGGCCGCACTCGGCCACCATTTCCAGAACTGCATCGGCAGCCGATCTTTCTGCGTAACCAAGTTCCACACTGAACAGGATTTGTGTTTCGAGTTCGTACAAACTCCCCCTTGCCACACGCAGGAATCGGATGTACTCGGTCGTGCTCTGCCTCCCATATCCCTCGGCGATATTGCTGGCAACCGAGACTGCAGATCGCCGAATCTGACTCGTTAGGCCGAACCTTTCAATCTCAGGGAAGGACTTCGAGAGTGTGTACACAGCGAGCCCGGTCTGAAATGCCTTCTGCCACGCGATCAAGTCGCGAAAGCTGCGCACCTCGCCCATTCATTGCTCCGCTCCAACGCTGATGCCCGGTGCCCGATGCCTGGTGCCTTCTAGTCCACCTTCGGCAACGTCAACCCCACTTGGTCCTGGTACTTCCCTTTCTTATCCGCGTAACTCATCGCGCACACCCGGTCCGCCTTCAGGAAGATCAACTGCGCGATCCCCTCGTTGGCGTAGATCTTGGCCGGCAGCGGCGTCGTGTTGCTGATCTCGAGCGTGATCTTGCCGCGCCACTCGGGCTCCAGCGGCGTGACGTTCACGATCAGGCCGCAGCGGGCGTAGGTGCTCTTGCCGACGCAGACGACCAGCACGTCGCGCGGGATCTCGATCCACTCGACGGTTTCACAGAGCGCGAAGGAGTTGGGCGGGATGATGACGTGGTCCCCGCCTTCTCCGCCGCGACCTTCGCAGTCGACCTCCACGAACAGGTCGGGACTGAACTCTTTGGGGTCGACGACGGTGATCTGGCCCGTGCGCGGCGTGGGCGTGAAGATCTTGAACTTGCTCCCCACGCGGATGTCGTAGCCGTAACTCGACACACCGAACGATATCCGACCAGGCCGCTTCTCCGCCGTCGCGAAGGGCTTGATGGGGATCAACTCGCGGATCTGGGTGTCGCACAACACGCCCATGGGTGCTCTCTCTGCCGGCAGCGGGGACTTCAACGTCTTGATCGAGGCTATTCCTTGCACTTTCGGACACGATCACCGCGAGTTGACGACAATATCCCCACCCCGTCCGAGCCCAGTTCGTCCACTTCGCAGGCGCCCTCTCGGCCAACCGTGACCGGGAGGAGAGCATACCACTAGCCATCGTGCGTTCAACGAAGCCCAGCCACAAAAGGCTGT
>CALMQD010000389.1 GCA_937871415.1 uncultured Phycisphaerales bacterium
AACCCAAGTTCACCGACGAAGTCCCGTTGATGTGCCCGGTGCCGGTCAGGCCGCCGACGCCGGTCGCGCCGACGGAGCGTTCCTTGCTCCTAGCGTGCGGCGGGGCGCTCGCCGGTCTCGGGGCCCTGATCGTCGGGACGGTGCGGTTCGGGTGGGCGTCGGGGCCGCATCGTGAGCCGCGCGTGCCGAATGTTGGAGGTGCTCTGTGATCCAGATCGAGAACGTCACGAAGCGGTTCGGCCGATCCATCGCGGTGGAGGACGCTTCCCTGAGCATCGAAGCTGGCGACAGCGTCGCGCTCTGGGGCGCGAACGGGGCGGGCAAGACGACCCTGATCCGTTGCGTCCTGGGCCTGCTCAGGTTCCGGGGGCGCATCCGGGTCGCCGGGCATGATGTGTGGCGTGCGGGCAAGGCGGCGCGGGTGTGCATCGGCTATGTGCCGCAGGAACTCGGGTTCTACGACGAACTCGGCGTCGGCGATGCGCTGGGACTCTTCGCACGACTCAAGGGCCTCGGGCGGGTGGATTCCCGCGCCGCCCTGGCCGGGGTCGGGCTGGAAGGGCACGAGCGCAAACGCATCCGGGAACTGTCGGGGGGCATGAAACAGCGGCTGGCGCTGGCCATTGCTCTGCTGGGCGATCCGCCGATCCTGATCCTCGACGAAGTCACGGCGAGCCTGGACGCGGTCGGACGCCGCGAGTTTGTCGGGCTGCTCGAACGCCTCTCCGGCGCGGGCCGCACGATGCTCTTCGCGTCACACCGTATCGAGGAGGTGGCGTCGCTGGCCAAGCGCGTCGCCGTTCTCGACCGCGGCCGGATCGCGGGCGTGGCCTCGACCGCCGAGTTCGTCGCCCGTCGCAGCGACGACCCCGCGGGCCACGCCGTGCTCCACTTGACAATCGCCGCCCAGGTCCGGACGTCCGCGCTCGAAAAGCTCCGCGACCAGGGCTTCTCGCCGCAACTCAACGGCGTCGGGGTGCTCGTTCCGGTATCGGCGGAGCGCAAGGCGCTGCCGTTCCGGGTGCTGGCCGACGCCCGGATCCCCGTCGATGACTTCGAACTGGTCTCGCTCGCCCACGCCGCGGCGATTGCCGCGCACCGGGAGGAGGACGCGTCATGAACGCCTTCACTGTGACAACCCCGCCTGCCGCGACGGACAATCACGTCCCCTCGATGCCCCGCAACGTGCTCACGCTCGCACGCAAGGAACTCCGCGACGCGGTGCGCAGCCGCTGGTTCTTGCTGTACACACTCGCGTTCACGATGCTGGGGCTGGCGGTGTCGTTCGTCTCGGCCGCGGGCACCGGCAGCACCGGCCTGTCGGGTTTCGGCCGCACGACGGCGGGCCTCACGAACCTGGTGCTGCTGGTGGTGCCGCTGATGGCGCTCACGGCCGGCGCGGGATCGATCGCGTCGGACCGCGAGCGCGGCATGCTCTCCTACCTGCTGGCCCAGCCGGTGTCGCGCACGGAAGTGCTGCTGGGCAAATATGCCGGGCTCGCCGGGTCGCTCCTGGCTTGCATCGCGCTGGGCCTGGGTTTTTGCGCGCTGATCCTGGGCCTCAAGGGCGTCCGCACCAGCCCCGCGAGCAT
>CALMQD010000390.1 GCA_937871415.1 uncultured Phycisphaerales bacterium
GGCACCCGCGTCGTGGTGCCGGGCGCGGGGTTCAGCCCGCGCGGGCGTGATTACATTCGCATCGCCCTGACCGTCGACGTCGAACGCATGAAGGAAACCGTGCGGCGTCTGGCCCGGCTCAAGCACTGATACGGAGTCATACATGACGACGAATAGCCGTCGGCCTTCGCTTTGGGGCGCCCTGCGACCGACCCTGGTAGCGGGCTCACTGCTCGCCTGCGTGTCCTCTTGCGCCGAGCACGGCGCCCGCGACACAGTTGCCCGCACCAACATCGTGACGATGCGCGGCAAGCCGCTGACGCTGGTCGGCACGCCCGTACAGGTCGGCGATGTTGCGCCGGACGTGCGCCTGGTCGCCAACGACATGAGCGACAAACGCCTCTCGGACTATCGGGGGAAGGTCGTCATTTTGTCGGCGGTGCCGTCGCTCGACACCAGCGTGTGCGACAAGGAGACGCGGACCTTCAACGAAAAGGCGGCGGAACTCCCGGGCGACGTCGTCGTGCTGACGGTGTCGATGGACCTGCCTTTTGCACAGCGTCGGTGGTGCGGCGCGGCGGGCATCGAACGGGTCGTCACGCTCTCCGATTTCAAGTACCGCGAGGCCGGCGATCGTTTGGGCCTGCGCATCCAGGAGAATCAGCTCCTCACCCGCGCCGTCATGGTCATCGACCAGCGGGGCGTCATCCGCTTCCTGGAAATCGTTCCCGACGTCTCCGGCGAGCCGGACTATGACGCCGTGCTGAACGCGGCCAAGGCGCTGCGGGGCTGACGGTTCGATCCGGAGGGCTTGCCTACTTCCCGTCGAACCAGTTCTCGGCGATCGATGCGTCGACGCGGATGGGAACGCGCAGGTTCAGGCCGGCGCCGTCCGGGGGGGTCCAGGTCTCGGCCGCGTGTTCCATCCGGTGAACGACGTAGGCCCTCGCCTGCTCGCCGACCTCGCGCGGACACTCGAAGACGAGTTCGTCGTGGATCTGCAGGAGCATGCGCAGCCCCGACGGCGGTGCGATTGCCGGCGCGGGCGCCTTGGGCTTTGTCGCGGCCTTGGGGCCTCCGGCGCCGGCGCTCGACGCGCTCCGGCGCAGGTCCCGGAAGATCTCGACCATCGCGAGCTTGATGAGGTCGGCCGCGGAGCCCTGAACCACGGTGTTGATGGCTGTGCGCTCGGCCAGGGACCGGCGCGCGGGGATCGTCGAGTGGATCTCCGGGATGGCGCGCCGGCGTCCGAGCATGGTCTCGACGTACCCCAGGCGCTGCGCCTG
The DNA here is from genome assembly GCA_937871415.1 of uncultured Phycisphaerales bacterium. GTDB lineage: Bacteria > Planctomycetota > Phycisphaerae > Phycisphaerales > UBA1924 > JAHBK01. The sequence continues at coordinate 1,266 of CALMQD010000390.1, forward strand.
ATCGATGCACTCCTGCAGGAACGTCGTGATGCCCGAGAAACGGCGCTTGTACCCGTCGATGATCTCGGAGGCCTGGGTGTTGCTCACGCCCAGGCGGCGTGCCAGGCCGAACGGCGTGATGCCGTAGACGATGCCGAAGTTCACCATCTTGGCTGCGGAGCGCTGCTGCTTGGTCACCTTGTCGGCGGCGACGCCGGCGATCTGTGCAGCAACCGTCGTGTGGATGTCTTCCCCCTGGAGGAAGGCCTCGATCAGCGCCGGGTCCTTCGAGAGGTGGGCCAGCAGACGCAGTTCGATCTGCGAGTAGTCGGCGCTCACGAGCACGTGACCCGGGTCGGCGACGAACGCGCGGCGGATCTCCCGACCCACCTCCGTGCGGATCGGGATGTTCTGGAGGTTCGGATCGCTCGACGCCAGGCGGCCCGTCACCGCGACCGTCTGATTGAACGACGAGTGCACGCGCCCCGTGCGCGGGTTGATCGCCTCGGCGAGGGCGACCAGGTAGGTGCTCACGAGCTTGGTCAGCTCGCGGTACTCCACGATCAGGGAGGGAATATTCGTGCCGATCTCCGGGTCCTGCGCGAGGGTCTCCAGCACTTCGGCATCGGTGGAATAGCCGGTCTTGATGCGTTTGATCGGCTTGAGCCCGAGCCCCGGCCCCGAGCCGACCGGATCCTCCGGGTCGTACGCGGTCTCGGGCTTGTTGAAGAGCGCGCCCGCCAGTTGTCGCGGCGAGTCCGGGTTGAACGTGCGCCCCAGGCGCTGCTTCGACTCCTCGTCGATCTGCCGGCGCAGGTCTGCGATGCGTTCGAGCAGTCGATTGCGCTGGCGATCGAGTTCACCCCGGTCGACCCGCACGCCGTTGTGCTCCAGTTCCGCGAGCACCTCGACGAGCGGCATCTCGAGGCGTTCGAAGAGGTCGATGAGCCCCATCGCACGCAGCTGCGGCAGCATGACCTGCCGGAGCTGGAGCGCCACATCGGCGTCCTCCGCCGCGTACTGCGTCGCGGCTTCCAGCGGGACCGTGTCGAACGTCCGTTGCTCCTTGCCGCTGCCGATCAGGTCTTTGATCGAGATGTTCGTGCGCCCGAGCAGGGCCATGCTCAGCGCGTCGAGCGAATGGCTCGAGCGCGTCGCGTCGATGAGATAGGACGCGATCATCGAGTCGAAGACAGACGACCGCCCGGACCCGGCGCCCGAGGGACCGCGCTCGCCGGATTGAAAGCCGGCGACACCGATGCCGACCTGTCGCAGAACGAGCGAATCGAACTTGAGGTTGTGCCCGCACTTGGGAACCGACGGGTCCTCCAGGATGTCTTTGAGCAGACCAACGACGGTGGCCTCGTCCATGTGCCGCGCCGAATCCGGCGACCGGACCGGCACGTACACCCCGGCGCCCGGGCGGATACTCAGGCAGACGCCGCACAACCGGCAGGCCAGCGGCGAGAGTCCCGTGGTTTCGGTATCGATCGCCAGCGCCGCGTCGGGGTTTTCTTTGATCACGCGTCGGACTTCATCCAGATAAGAAACCAGCGCCTCGCGTGACGTGATGGCGGTGTACTCGCCCGACTGAGGCCGGATGTCGCCGACCAGCGCCGCGGACGCAACGCCCGATGGGCCGCTTGCTCCAAGATCAAAGAGCGTCATGAAACCGGTCGGCGCATCCGTCGATCCCGCTCGTGGTTTGCCCGCGTTGGTTGACGGACCCGCGCTTGCCGCCGGAGTCGTTGGGCTCGCACGCCCGGCGCCCGCCGAAGGCGCGTGGGCCGGGTCTTCACCCATGAGCGCCCGCACCTCGTCCTGGTACCGGTTGAAACCCAGCTCCTTCAGCACCGGGATCAACTCGGCGAGGCGGATGCGGGAACTCGCGGCGGATTCCAAGTCGAACTCCACCGGCACATCGTGGCGCAGTGTGACGAGCCGGCGGGAGAGGTGGAGCGGTGCGCGGTCCGCGGCCGCCGCTGCGAGGCGCTCGCCCATTTTGCCCTTGATCTTCCCCGCGGCCGCGGCGTCGAGAACCCCATCGAGCGACCCATGCTCGCTCACGAGTTTCGCCGCGGTCTTGGGACCGACACCCTCCACCCCCGGAACGTTGTCGACGTTGTCGCCCATGAGCGCGAGCATGTCGATGACCTGCGCGGGCGTCAGCCCGGTGTCGGCCTTGAGCGTCTCCTGCGTAAACACTTCGTCGGTGTGAATGTCGTAGAGCTCGACCCCGGCGCCGTTGTGCTTCCGCAGGAGCTGCTTGAGGTCCTTGTCCTTGCTGATGATGCGGATGCGCAGATCCGGGTGCGATCTGGCGAGACGGTCAACCAGGGCCGCGGCGCAGTCGTCGGCTTCGAACCCTTCCGCGCCGATGACCGGAACGCCCAGACGCTCCAGGGTTTTCAGGCAGCGATCGACCTGCACGCCGAGGTCTTCGGGCGGGGGCGGCCGGTGCGCCTTGTAGTCCGGGTACAACTGCGACCGGAACGTGCCACGGTCACCCGACACGTCCAGCACGACCGCCACGTACTCGGGCGCGAAGCACCCGGGGCGCGGGTTGGGCTTGAGCGCTGACCCGGGCGCCACCCCGCCGATCCTGCCCTCGCCGCGGAGCAGTTTCAGGAGCATGCCGAGGAAGCCGAAAGTCAGGTTCGTGGGCTCCTTGGTCACCGGGCTCGACATCGGCGTGCGGATCGCGTGGTACGCGCGGAAGAACTGCGCGTACCCGTCGATGAGATACAGCGTCGGCGGGTGGGGCGCGGTGAATGACCGTTGATCGGCGGGCGTAGGTTCCGGCACGGGCCCAGTGTAGATGATCCCGCGGGCGACCGGCAGCCGGGCGTGGCGCCGGGGTTCAGGCCGCGGGACGGCGGGCGCGGGTGTACTCACCCCGGAACGCGCGCGAGCACAGGGCGATGAGCTGCGACCTGTCGATCGGCTTGGTGGTGTAGTCGTCGCAGCCTGCGCTGATGCACTTCTCGCGATCGCTGCTCATCGCGTGCGCAGTGAGCGCGATGATCGGCAGCGCGCACCCACGATCGCGCAGCCACCGGGCCGTGCTGTACCCGTCGAACTCCGGCATCTGCATGTCCATCAGGATGACGTGGAACGGCGACGGGTCGAGCAGGCGCGGCCCGTTGTCATCCGGCGCCGTCAGGCGTTCGAGCACGCCGTGCCCGTTCTCAACGATCACCACCTCCGCGCCGGCCCGCTGGAGGTGGAAGGCGATGAGCCGCTGGTTGTCCTTGCCGTCCTCCGCGAGCAGCACCCGGCACCCACCCAGCGGCGGCCCGCCGCCGGAAGCCGCGACGGCCTGCGGGGGCTCGTGAGACGTTCCCGTCTTGACGGGCGACTCCATCGACGGCTCCACGCTCAGCGAGAGCGTCATGGACGTTCCCCGCCCCAGGGCGCTCGACACGCGGATCTCGCCGCCGAGCATCCCGGCGAGTCGCTGGCTGATCCGCAGCCCCAGCCCGGTGCCGCCGAACCGCCGGGCCATGGACGTGTCCGCCTGCTCGAACGCACCGAAAAGCCGCGAGACCTGCTCGGGCGTCATGCCGATGCCGGTGTCCACGATCTCGAAGTTCACCCGGACGCGGCCGTCCTCCGCGGGTTCGCCCCACCCCCGCACGCGGACCGACCCCGACTCCGTGAACTTCACCGCGTTGCCGATCAGGTTGATCAGGATCTGGCGGAGCCGGACGGGGTCGGTGAGCACCGCGGCGGGCAGAGAGGGCTCGACGCGGCACTCCAGCGCGATGCCCTTATCGCGGGCCCGCACCTGGAGCAGGTCGCAGGTGTCGACCGCCAGGGCTCCCGGGGAGCAGGGCATCTGCTCGATGCTCATCTTGCCCGCTTCGATCTTCGAGAGGTCCAGGATGTCGTTGATGATCGCCAGCAGGTTGTGCCCGTGACGCTTGATCGTCCGGATGGCGTCGATGCGGCTGTCGCGGAACGTCGGCGTGTCCCCGAACTCCTCCAGGAGGTCCGCGAAGCCGAGGATCGCTGTCATCGGTGTGCGGATCTCGTGGCTCATGTTCGCGAGAAACTCGCTCTTGGCCTGGTTGGCGACTTCGGCGCGTTGTCGAGCGGCGAGGATCTCCTTTTCGGCCGCCTTGCGGTCCGAGATGTCCCGGAGGAACGCGTTGAACGTCGACACCCCGTGGGCAACGGCGTGCGTGATGGACAGTTCGATCGTGATGTGCCGACCGTCCTTCCGGACCGCGCGGGCCTCGACCCGGCGGTTGAGCATGGTGTGGAGCCCGGTGCTCTTGAAGCGTGCCAGGCCGTCGGCGTGCGCTCTGCGCTGATCGACCGGGATGATCAGATCGGCGAGGCATCGCCCCATCGCCTCTTCCCTTGAGTAGCCGAACGTGTGCGCCGCCTGCGTGTTCCACTCGGTGACGCGCCCGTCCTCGTCGATCGCGACGACCGCATCGAGCGCCGTGTCGATGACCAGGCGCGTACGGGCCTCGCTCAAGGAAAGACCTCGCATCGCGTGGCGACGACGACTCTGCACC
>CALMQD010000391.1 GCA_937871415.1 uncultured Phycisphaerales bacterium
CTGCTTTCGCGCATCTTCTACGACGACTCGCTCCCGGCGGCGTGGGCTTGGGCGCCCGGCGCGGCGCTGGTGGTCGCGGGCGCGGCCGGAGCGGTGGTGTGGGCGGGCCGACCGTCGAGACTCGCCGCGGCGAGCGAGATCGACCGACGTCTGCGCCAGCGTGGGCGGCTGAGCAATGCATGGGAACTGGCGGGCGGCACGGGAGTCGGCGCGACGGTCGATCCGGTGTTCGGCGCGCTGACGACATCGATGGCGCACGGCGCCGCAGACGCGACGGGGGTGCGCAGGGTCACGCCGATCCGCGCGGAATGGCACTGGGGCGCCGCGGCGGCGGTCGTCGCGCTGGGGGTCGGCGTCGCGGCGTGGATGCCGGGGCTGGATGTGCTGGGGATGGCCAGATCGGCGGCGGCTTCGCGGGCACAGGCACAGAAGCGTGAGGACGTTGCACAGAACATCCGCGAGGTGCTGGCGCTGGCGTCGAGCACGCGCGGGGTGCGCAGCGGAACGGTGGATGATCCAGACCGGACGCGCCGCGGCACGCCCGCGAACGCAGGTGCGCGAGCGGCGGACGCGCCGTCGCCGCCGACGGATGACCCGGACACCGACGATCCGCGGCGGGCGATGATCGAATCACGGATGCGCGAGCTGGAGCAGATCGAGCGCGAACTGGCGGGCGCGGCGAATCCGAGGGCCGGGGGCGGGTCCGGCAGCGCGGCGTCGAGCGGCCCGGCGGGATCGCCGGAAGGCGCGCCGGCGGACGGGCGGGATAGGGCGAACGGGGGGGATGGGGGGGCGGGTGCGCCGTTCGTGGCGGGCGCTTCGAGGGGGTCGCCGGCGGAGCGCACACGCGAGCGGGCGGCGCAGGATGCGGCGCGGGCGATGAACGAGATCGCGCAGGGGTTGGAAGAAGTCGCGCGCGACGGGATGCGCGAGGATGAGGCGCTGCGGGATGCGCTGCGCGCGATGAGTGCCCGTCCCGACAGATCGATCGCAACGAACAGTGCCGAGCGCGAGAGCGGCAGCACGCCCGGAGAGGGTGCGGCGGCGCGGCCTTCCGGTGAATCGCCCACGCCGGAGACACGGGAGAGCGAGTTCACGCGCCGGCTGCGCCGGGGCGATCTGGCGGGCGCGCAGCGGGAACTCGAGAAGATGCAGCGCCGGGCGACGGAGACACGGCCGTCGCCGGAAGAGCGGGAGCAGTTGGCGCGCGATCTGCGCGACCTTGCGCGAGACCTGGAGCGCCGAGCGCAAGAGCCTTCGCGCAGCGCACCGGATCGGACGCCGGCAGAACCAGGCGCGGCGCGGCGTTCGTCGGACGCCGCGGAAAGCGGGGGCGACGCTGAGGATCGGGCTCGCGAGCGGGCCCAGTCGCTGGCGCACGATCTGCGAGAAGCGGCGCGCTCTCTGGATCCGGGCGAGAGCGACGGGAAGGGCGAGCGACCGGCGGACAAGGCCGGCGACGGATCGGAGCGGCCGGGCGGAGAGAAGTCTCGCGACGGTCAGGCCGGCCCGGACGCTTCCGTAGCCGAGCGCAAGATGCCTGAGGGAGCGCAACGACCCGGCGCAGGCGAGGGGCGGGCGGCGCAGGCGAGAGATTCATCGGCGCCCGATGGAAAGTCGCCGCGTGAAGGCGGAACGCCACGCGAAGATGCAAGCGCACGCGAAAGCGCGACGCCGAAGGAAGGGCTGACGCCGGGAACTGGGTCGAAGCCAAGCGATGGGTCGAAAGCGGGCGATGGGTCGAAAGCGGGCGAGAACCGCACGCCGGAACCCACCAAAGACGAGTCGGTTTCGAAAGAAGGCGGGTCAGCGGCGCCGAGTCCGGGTGCGGATGCGCAACCCGCGCCGGATCCGGCGGGATCGACACAACCGGGCCCGAATCCCGCGACTCCGAGTCGAACCGGGTCGGCGGGAAGTAAGCCGGACCAGAGTCGTTCGGACCAAACCAAGCCGGAAGACGCCCACTCCGAACCGAAGCGGACGGATCAGGGCGGTCGGGAACATGTGGGCTCGGATCAAGTCGGTTCGGATCAAGTCGGTTCGGATCAAGTCGGCTCGGACCCAAAGGGCACGGGTGATGCGCGATCGGATCAGCGATCATCCGGCCAGGCGGGGGCGGACAACGCGAAGCCGCGCACCGGCAGCGGCCGCCCGCGCTCGCCGGAGGGGAGCGCGGAGCCGGATGTGACCGGGGCCGGCAAGCCGCGGCCTGAGAGTGGAAGCCGCGGCGCATCCGATGTCCAATCGCCCGAGAAAGGCGAGGCCCCGGAGAGTCTGCCGCGGGAGCTGCCGAGCGCCGAGGCGATCCAGCGGCTGGCCGAGCGGCTCAAGGACATGCAGAAGCCGGGTCAGGATGCGCAGCGCGACCAGCAGGCGGCGCGCGAGATGCGCGAGCGGGCGCAGAAACTCTGGGATCAGGCTTCGCCGGAGCAGCAGAAGCAGTGGGAAGACCTGGCGCGACAGTGGGCGAAGCGGATGGGTGA
>CALMQD010000392.1 GCA_937871415.1 uncultured Phycisphaerales bacterium
GTTCAGGCCGAGTATGCGGCACAGTCGGAGCGGGAACGCATCGCGCGCGAACGCCTCGAACTCGAAAGGGCTGAACTCGAACGAGCCGGCCGCGAACGGGTGGAGCGCGAGCCCTCCACGCCAGAGGCCCGCGCCAACCCCGGGACCATCGCCGGCGTGTCCGACGAGTTTGATGCCGGAGGCCCGGCGCGGCTTGGAGATGATCCTCAGCCGCGGCCCGGTCCGACTGCGGAATCCGGTTCCATCGATGCCCAGGCGAGCCCCGAAGCGTCTGCGGCAGAACCGGCGACCGGGCCTTCGCAGCCCGGCCCAGCGTCGGCCCCGGCCGAGGCGCTGATCGAGACGCCGGCGGTCACGGCGCAGGCCGGATCGGCCACAGCGACGAGCCGGCTGACGATCCTGACGACGCCCGGCGAACAGGGCTGGCTCTTTAGCGCCAGCAGCATGCCGGTGACCAGTTCGAGCGTCACGCTGCTGGGCCCCGATCCGGCGCCGGCGCCCAAGCCCGCGACCGGCGAAGGGTCGTCGGTCGTGGTCACCCAGGCGGGACGCGATTGGACCGGCAGCGATGATCGCGCCGACGGCGCGGCCGAATCCCGAGCGCAGCAGGCCTGAAGCTGCACGCCGGTGTCGACGTCCGTCGGTGTTTGGCGATCGGGCCGTGAACGACAGTTGTTCGCATGAACGAAGTGCAACAGACACCCACGGCTGAACGGAGCGACGCCGCGGCTGCGGTGTTCGTTTTCGCCGGCGGTGGTACGGGCGGGCACATTTATCCCGGGATCGCGATTGCCGAGGCGCTGCGCCGGGCCAGGCCGGGCGTCCGGTGCGTCTTTGTGTGCTCCAACCGCCCGCTGGACGCGAAGATCCTCACCGAGGAGCGGCAGGAGTTCACGGTGAGCCCGGCGATGCCGCTGGCTGTGCGCCCGCGCGGTCTGTTGAAGTTCCTCTCCTCGTGGGGTCCGAGCGTGCGTCAGACGCGTCAACTGCTGAGCACGCTGGGGCCCGGCGCACGGGTGGTCGCGATGGGCGGGTTTGTTGCGGCTCCGAGCGTGCAGGCGGCGCGTGCGATGCGGCGTCCCGTGACGCTCGTGAACCTGGACGCGATCCCCGGGAAGGCGAATCGATGGATCGCGCGGCACGCCGAGCGCGTCTTCTCGACCTCGACCATCCGCGCCGAGCGTCCCGAGCGCTTCGGGGCGTGGCGGGTTGTGCCGCCGATCGTGCGCGAGAAGGCGCGATGGGTGGCGGACCCGACGTTTGAGGTCGCGTCGGGAGGCGCTTCAAAGAGCAGCGCCCGCGCGGCGCTGGGGCTCGACACCGAGCGCCCCGTGCTCATGGTGACCGGGGGCAGCCAGGGCGCCCGGTCGCTCAACGCGTTCGTCGCGGCGTTCTTCGAGGCCGCCCCGCACGCCTACCTGGCCCGTCAGTGGCAGGTGCTGCACCAGACGGGCAAGGGTGAAGCGGAAGCCGTTCGCGCCGCGTACGAGCGGGCCGGCGTGCGGGCGCTCGTGCTGGAGTTCGTGAGCCCGATGAGCCCGTGGTGGGGTGCGGCGGACTTGTGCGTGGCGCGTGCGGGGGCGGGCAATGTCGCGGAGGCTTGGGCCAACGCCGTGCCGACGCTCTTCCTGCCATACCCGTATCACCGGGACGAGCACCAGCGATTCAACGCGTTGACGCTCGTCGAAGCGGGCGCGTGCCGCATGGTGAAGGACTTGATCGATCCGGTCGCGAACCTGACGAGCGCCGGCGCCGAACTGGAGCGGTTCATGGCTCCGGAGTCGCTCGCGTCGGCACGTGCGGCATTCCGGAGCCTGGGCCCGGCGGACGGGGCCGAGCAGATCGCCCGCGCCTTGCTCGACGGTTGACCGGCTGGGGCATTGCGGCGCCCCGGGCGGTCGACACCGGGGATTGTGCAGGTTCCAAGCGGGGCCAGCCTCAAACCGACAGGCGCTCGGCGGCGTTCCGGCAATCGACAGGCGCAAAAAATGAACCGTTCTGCGAATCGTGAACCACAAGTTGTGGGGGTTGTGTAAACTTGACCCATGCCCGGCATGGAAGACAGGATGTCGCCGTCCCCGCATTCACACCTCGCCGACCAGGGCGCTTCCGGACACGGAGAGGACCGAGGGGGCGCTCCGATCGCCAACTCGCGCTGCGTGCTCTGGCTTCACCCCAACGACACGGTGCCCAAGCCGCTGTTGCGTTCGCTGTCGCGACGGAT
>CALMQD010000393.1 GCA_937871415.1 uncultured Phycisphaerales bacterium
GGTGGTGGCCGACTCGGAACTGCGCGAACTCTGGGACGAGAGCGAGGAACTCGCGGCATGGGAGAAGGCGCTGGAGAGCCTTCAGAAGCGGCTGAACTCCTGACCCGGTCGGACATGCGGGCAACGCCGAAAGCAGGGCGAACCCTCGGTGGGGACCAGCGGCCGGGATGACGTCTCCGAGTTGCCCAATCAAACAGCACGACGGCCCGAGCCTTGGCGGGGCCAGTCGGCGTCCAAGTTGCCCGCGCGTGACCTCCGGAATACCCTTGCCTTCACAAGTTGGCGTTTGAGCGGCCGTGGCGGAATTGGCAGACGCGCTAGATTCAGGTTCTAGTGGGCTCACCCCCGTGGAGGTTCGACTCCTCTCGGCCGCATTTTTCAACCGTGGAACGGCGGTATTTGGTCAATTCGAGGGCTTTCGCGGCCCCCGACAGGGTCATCCTGTCGCTCGAGAAAACTGTCGGAGAGCGATGCCTGCTCCACAGAGCACGCCCTCGTCTGAGTGCTCCACCCTTGCCCTGTGCTTGTGGCTCGTCGAACCTCTTCCCGTGGCGACGGAAAACCGAATAAACTGGTGGCAACCCGCAACGTTCCCCGATTGCGGGGCCGTTCGCACGCTCAGGAAGCCCTGTTCTGTACACCGGATCTCACATTCCGAAAGGCAATCCGGCTCCTGAACAAGTGTCGTACCGAGAGTCCGACCAGTACAAAGCGGCGCGATGGCGGAGTTGGAAGTTCGCGGTCATCGGCGCGGGCGTGATGGTGGCCGTGGGCGGCATCGGCAAACTCCTCCGTGCGCCGACTCGCTTTGGTCAAGCCTGGGGCGTGGTGATCTTCATCGTGGCGCTATCGCCGGTATGGATTGTCCTTGTGCTCCTCGTCCGAGCAGGCCGCAAGATGTATCGGCTCAGGCGTCTCCAGTGCGTGCACTGCGGGTACGGCATGAAGGGCGTGCCGAGCCACCGCTGCCCGGATTGCGGGCGCGACGCGACGGGGTGATCGCCGCCATCAGAACTTCATGACGTTGACCGTCGGCGCGAGCAAGATCTTCGCCGCGGTCTTGGCCTTCACTTCATCCACGCTCACGCCCGG
>CALMQD010000394.1 GCA_937871415.1 uncultured Phycisphaerales bacterium
TGCATGAAGTGCATGCTCAAACGCCCGACCTCTTCCCCCTTGAACATCAACTGCAGGTCTGGATTCTCCGGCGTCGAGCCCGGCGGGTTCGTGAACGTCCCCAGCACCGCCAACTCCACGCCCTCTTCATCACAGATCGCCCGCAGCGCTTCCAGATTTTTCCGCGGCACCGCCAGCACGAACCGCTCCTGCGCCTCGCTGATCCAGATCTCCGTGTACGAAAGCCCCGCATACTTCAGCGGCGCGTTTTCCAGGTTCACCACCGCGCCCGTCGACTTGCCCAACTCTCCGATCGCCGACGAGAACCCGCCCGCCCCGCAGTCCGTCAGCCCGCTGAACAGCGGCGCCGCGTTCCCGCGATCGTCCCGATACTCCGCCGCGCGAAGGATCGCGTCCAGCGCCTGCTTTTCCGTGATGGCGTTGCCGATCTGTACCGCGTGCGCGAACTCGTCCGCCGCCGTGTGCTCCAGTTCCGCCGACGAGAACGTCGCCCCGTGGATCCCGTCGCGACCTGTCCGCCCGCCGATCGCCACAATCAAGTCGCCCCGCCGCACCTGCCCCTTCACCCGCTCCCGCGGCATCACGCCGATGCACCCGCAGAACACCAGCGGGTTGCCCACATACCGGTTGTCGAACGCCACCGCGCCCGACACCGTCGGAATCCCCATCCGGTTGCCGTAGTCCCGCACACCCGCCACCACCTGCTGCAGGATCCGCTTCGGGTGCAGCGTCCCCGGCGGCAGTGTTGCCCGCCCGTCTCCTGCCTTCGTCGCTTCTCCCTGCTCGCGCCACTGGTCCGGGTTCGCCACGCAGAACACATCCGTGTTCGCGATCGGCCGCGCCCCAAGCCCCGTCGCGATCACGTCGCGGATGCACCCGCCCACCCCCGTCGCCGCGCCGCCGTACGGCTCGATCGCCGACGGGTGGTTGTGCGTCTCGACCTTCACGCACACCGCGTGCTGCTCGTCAAACGCGATCACCCCCGAGTTGTCCACGAACACCGACAGCGTCCAGTCCACGCCCTCCGCGATCAACTCCTTCGTCGCCGCGGCCACCGTGCTCTTGAGCAAGTTGTGAATCGTCACCGACCCGTCCGCGTGCACCTCGTGCCCCGGCCGGCCCTCCCACCGAATCGGATCCGCCACCTCCCCGTCTCTGCCTTCCCCTCCGTCGCTTCGTCGCTTCGTCCCTTCGTCGCTTCTTTCCGTCCCTCCGTCGCTCCGTCGCTTCGTCGCTTCCCTGCCTTCTTCCTGCCCTTCGTGGCTTCGCGGCTTACTCCCTTCCCCCCTTCTGTACAACACCGTGCTCTTGAGCGTCTTGTGCACGCAGTGTTCCGACCACGTCTGCGCCAGCGTCTCCAACTCGATGTCCGCCGGGTCGCGCTGCGCCGCGCGATAGTGCTCTTGGATCGCCCGCATCTCTTCCAGCGACAGGAACAGGTGCGCATCCCGCGACAGCCGCGTCAACTGCTCGTCGCTCAGCCCGCGCACCGCGATCGTCCGCTTCTGATGGTCGTGCGGCGTGCCCACCGGGAACGCGCTCGGAAAGTACGGCTCGTGCGTGATCCGCTGGATGACCGGGTTTGCCAGCAGCCGCCCCCCGATCGCCTTCGCCTCGGCCGCCGTCGCGCCCGTCAGGTCGTACCGC
>CALMQD010000395.1 GCA_937871415.1 uncultured Phycisphaerales bacterium
GGTCGTGCTGTGGGAGGCCGACGAGGACGGCGTGAACGACGCGAACTGGAACGACGGGGCCTCGTTTCCGTTCGAGGGTGTCGGGAGGAACCACGCGGGCGGGCGCGGCTCGACCGTGGGCCTCGTCGACGGCGCGGCCTACTGGCTCACGCGCACCGAGTTCGACTCGGAGATCAATCGGTTCCCGGGCAAACTCTGGTGCGCGCCCGACCGACAGGACGGGCGCTGAATCCGCGAGGATCGCGCGCAGGCGCCCGGGTTGCGCGGATCAATCCCCCCGCCGGCGCTTGTCCGTGCGCGACGGCTGGTTCATCGCGTCCTGGATGGCGCTCTTGATCTGGCGGCGCATGTCGCTGATTTCCTTGACGCTCATGCCGCTCTGGCGGACATCGCAGCGGATCGCCGTGAACCAGTACTCGTTGACGGGCTCGAAGCCGAGCTCGCGGATGCGACCTTCGAGTTCGTTCATGTGCCCGGCGCCGTAGATGATCGCGATGTTCCGGACCTCTGGCTCGTTCTCGAGCGCGTGCCGCAGGTCCGCCGCCACGACGGCGTTACGGTCCTTGATGATGATGTCCATCAACTGACCCATCTCGGCCATCGGGCCCGAGTCAGCGTTCTTGCCGGCCGCGCCCAGCAGGTCGTCGGCCTGGGAGAGCATGTCAATCATCGCGACCTTGACGACGGTCGAGATCGTCTTGCTCATCGAGACCAGGTCGAGCAGGACGCCGGCAACCTTTGCGGAGAACGAACTGCCCGAGAGCATCTCGAACAGGGCCGAGGGCTCGCCCTTGCCGTCGCCGCCGCCCATGCGGGCCTCGATCTGGTCGATCGACAGGTCGCTCGACCGCCAGTTGGGCTTGCCGTGCTTCATCACGTCCAGCTGGAACGAAAGCCCGAGGGCGTGAGCGAGTTTGCTCTGGATCCCCTGCTCCTTGCCGGTCGGCACTTCGTCCGGTCCCAGAGGGTCGAGGTCGGTTGAGCGGAGATCGGCGTCGACACCCTCCCCGCCGGTGCGGCCGTCGGCCCCGAGCGACACAAACTCGATCCGGCCGTGGTCGGGGGTCGGCGGCACAACCTCGATCGGCCGATCCCACGCATCCACGCCGCAGTCCTCGATGAATCGGCCCAGGCGATCGCCCACCGCCTTGTCGAGTTCGGCGACCGTGGCAGGAGTCGGAGCGTTCTTCCGCTTGGCGAGTTCGGCGCCGATCATGAGGAAGCGCAGCCGCTTCTTGGTGATCGCCGCGCGGTCGGCGTCCGTCAGTCTGCCGCTCTCGTACTGCAGGCGCCCGGCACCCGGCGGACGCACACCCTCGTACAGCACGAGATCCTTGGTGTCGAGCGAATCCTGGAGGGCCTGGTAGAAGCCTTTGTCGCCGATGTGCACCGCGCCGACCAGGAAGAGCTTCCTGCCCTGTAGGCTCGGTCCGGCGTCCTTGCCGGGGTGGAACTCTCGCACGGCGGTCTGCAGCTTGACGATCGCGCCGCCCTGCTCTTCTTCGACGCGGATGTACGAGAACTGGTCCTTTTCTGGGCCGCGCCCGGTCGCGGGGCTCGCGCTCAGCACGACGATACTCATCACCGCCGCGAGCGCAGCGATGCCCCACGAAGCCCTGGGTTGTGCGAGTTTCTGCGAGTGACCCATATTGCACGTGCTCCATGCCGCGGACCGGCAGTGCCGTTCAAACCTCTGTCCCCCCAAGCTACTGCGGCGGTGATCCAATGTACCGCCGCCATCGCGTTCGGCTGATCAATCCCAGCCATTCTCGCCCGCGGCGGCGGGCTTCGACGCCTGCCATCCGAGCCGAACCGCCGCCTCCAGCCGGGTCAGCACCGCGCGGGCCCTGGACTCCAGCCGCACGCGCGATGCGTGCTCCAGGCGTGCCCGCGCCGGGAGCGTCAACAGGCGCTGAACGCCGGGCGCAAGCGTATTGAACGCCTCGTTGGCGGGCACGGCTCCGGAATCGACCACGGCCCCCACGGCCCACAATCCGGCGACCAGTTCTTGCTCCGAATGCTCCGGCGCCAGTAGTTCGTGCAGGTCTCGGAGTGCCGCGGTGCGGTACGCAACGACACTCCCGGGCAACGAGAACGCCAGGAGGGCGGCGGTACTGCGCGGACGATGGTGCGAGTCCTGCTTGAGTCGGTTAACCGCCTGCCTCGCTTCGGGTGTTCCGACGTGCACGCTTCCGGGCGAGGCCAGGCCTTCCAATGCGTTGCTGCGGACGCGGGCGTCCGGATCAGTCAGCCGCGCTTGCAGCGCACCCAGACTGATTGGTCCGGGCACACTTCCGAGCACTCGGCAAGCCGTCGCCCGGAGACGCTGGTCGACTGCCGCTATCTCGCTGCCATCGGCGGCCAAACGGATCAGATCCGACTGGAATCGATCTGCCAAGCCGAGTGTGGCGATCCATCGGATGGCGGTTGCTGCCGTTTCATTCGCGCCGCACAGGGCGTTCCGCAGTTCCAATACGCACGCCGCCGGGTCGCGTCTCAGCCGTCGCTGTGCTTGCCAACGCCCAAACGGGTCCGCCGGGTCGGTCTGGAAGATCCGATCGCCGGAAACCGGCTCGCGCGCCAGATTGGCGAGCACACGTACCCGTGCATGCGGCGACGCCTTGAGCAGCCGCGCCAACCGGCCTGACTCGCGTCCATCCACGCCGAACTGCGTGCCGAACACGACCGCGCGCAGCGCGGCGGCCCGGGCGACGGCGGCGTGGGTGTCAAACGCGAGGTCGACCAACACCTCCGGGGAGCAACTCCGCACCTGGGATTGCTGCGAGCCACCCGCGGATCCGCCAGCGACGGCTCTCAGCTTCCGGTCAGGCGGGGTGGAGGCGTCGAGGAGCCAGCAGACTTCCGAATGTGCGGCCAGATCGTGGCCAAGATTGGCCGCATTTCCAATAGATGCGGAAGACGGAGGATTTGAACATTTGGCGAACAACAGCGAGGCCTCCGGCGTTTAACCCCAACAAATAGGGGCTATTGCCTTGTCGATTACTACGGATTGTAGCTTGTCGTTTGCATTTTCGGCTTGCGTCGGGAGCCGGTCATTGACAAGATGAGTGTGCTGAGAACGGGTCTCACAAATTCCCTCACGCAATCCGTCCGCTGAGCGACTGGGTGTCACCGATTACAGGCTGGACACGGACAGCGCCGGAGGGGTCCTCAGACCCAAGCAGAGGAACTCCGGCGAGGTGGGTAGCACGACGGGGCGCGAGTTCGGGCTGGATAACGGACGATGAACAACCCAGGCTATTCAAACAGTCTACAAACGTACCAATGCGTCCTGTACCGCCGCCCGCTGCACCCGGAGCTCTTCTCGCTCAAGGGACGCCGCCTCATCAAGCACAATGCCTATGAACTCGAAGCGTGGCTGCTCCCCGGCGGGCACGTTCTGCGGTTCAAGTTTGGCGCCTTTGTCTGCTCGGAACTGGTCATCGATCAGGACGGCAAGCTCCCGACGGATGGGGCCGTGACGGCCTTCCCCTGCGCGGGCGACCACGAGTTCGAGCACGCGTTTTCTCCCGAGAAGACCAACTACATCACGAGCGTGCAGACCGAAACGCTCAGCGAAAACCTGTACAACGCGACGTACGACGAGATGCGCCAGTTCGCCAAGGACGCCGACGCGTTGACCCATGCCTGGGACGACACCAGTTCCGGATTCCACGGTGTGGCCCCAACACCTTACAACCACCACGCCTCGGTCAACGGCTTTGCGTCCGATGGGTACGCGGCCGGCGGGCTTGCGACCGCGTCGCCGCGGCGGAATCTGTCGCTCCTGGACATCCAACGGCTCAGCCGCGAGATCCACGTCCAGTCGTACCACCTCATCGCCGCTCAGGGGTTGGTTCTGCGAACGCAGACCATCTTCGAGCACAAGTGATCCGGCACGCGAGCGACCGGTGTAGACCGGTCGGCGGCGGCCCGCGATCAAGTTGACGCCGGAGCGCGACGATCTACCCTTGAACTCCGCCGGGCGCTCCGCCCGGCCCGGGAACGAGCAACGCATGCCGACCGATCGGGTCATCTCGATTCGAATTACCAAGCCCCGCTGAGGCTTGGTGCGATTTCGGCCGCGTCCGTCGCCCGCAACACACAAGCCTTTCCGGGGCCATGCCCGACTCGATCGACGCCGCAGCGTCGACGCGCCGTCTCCTGGCCGTTCACCTTACGCGCGACCTGGCACCTGTCGAAATAGACTCTGACCACATGTGTACATTGAAACAGAGACCCTGCTCGTTACGCCGCGCCGC
>CALMQD010000396.1 GCA_937871415.1 uncultured Phycisphaerales bacterium
GACGACCTCCGCGACCTGATCGCGCGCCGCCACGACCTCGGAGAGGACGTCACGCTCTCCGAGTCCGATCCGATCCGCAACGTCATCAAGCGGATGGGCATGTTCGGCGTGTCGCAGATGGTCGTGAAGGACGCCGCCGGTCGCGTCTCGGGCATCATCGACGAGGGCGACATTCTGCTGGCGGTCCACGCCGAGGGTCAGACCGGCCCCGACGGCCCGGGCGAGGGCACGGTGTTCGACCGCCCGGTGAGCGACTTCATGACGCGCCGGCTCGAGACGATCTCGCCCGAGGCGCCCGTGAGCGCCCTCATGCCCATCTTCCGTGCCGACCGCGTCGTCATCGTGGTGGACAAGGCCGGCAAGTACTTCGGTCTGATCACGAAGATCGACATGATCAACTACCTGCGCCAGCAGCTCGTGCGGTAGGCCGCGGAGCGCGCCGCGAATCGGGCGGAGGAGCGAGACGACGTGGGGCTGTACTACGCGGGCATCGACGAGGCTGGGTACGGCCCTCTGCTGGGCCCCCTGTGCGTTGCGCTGTGCGTGCTCAAGGTTGACGATTGGCGCGAGGGCGACGGCGCGCCGGACCTCTGGAAGTTGCTCGACGCGATCGTCTGCAAGGAGCCCGCGGCCGCCGGGAAACGCGGCCGGTTCGAGCGCCTCGCGATCAACGACTCCAAGAAACTCAAGCTCTCCAACGGGCTGGTGACCAAGGACCCGCTGACGCACCTCGAACGCGGCGTCGTCACGCTGCTTCATTGCCAGGATTCCGCGCTGGCGGCCCATTGCGAGGTCGCGGATGCGGAGCGTCCCGTCGCGACGCCGACCGGCGAAGCCGGTGATTCGTGGTTGGACCGGGGCGACGCCGGGTACTTCGAGCGCATCGGCGTGGCGCGGCTGGAGCACGACTGGTACGCGGGCCCGGCGCTGGCGTGTCCGCGTTCGTTCAGCGCCGGGCAGCTCGCGATCTGGTCGAACCAGGTGCGATCGGGCCTGATGAACGGGGGTGTCCGCGTCGGCCCGATGCGCTGCCGCGTGCTGGAAGAGCGCGAGTTCAACGCGGTCGTCGAAGCCGAGCGCACGAAGGCCGCGGCGACCGAGCGCGCGCTGGGCGAGCACTTGAGACTGGTGTGGAACCACATGGCGAGGGACGCGGCGCGGGAGGGTGACGGCGTTCGGGTCGTGTGCGACCGGCAGGGGGGACGCGTGCAGTACGCGGGGCTGCTCGCAAGGGCGCTGGGAGCCGAGCCGGGGAGCCCGGCTGTGGAGATCGAGATTGTCGAGGAATCGCCGCGGCTGAGCCGCTACGAGGTTCTGGCCCCGGCCCGCCCGAACAGCGGCGAGGGGGTGGAGACCCCGGCGCGGCGCATGGGCGTGCTGTTCATGCCCGAGGCCGAAGCGGCGCACATGCCGGTAGCGATCGCGAGCATGACCGCGAAGTTGACGCGCGAAATGCTGATGACGCGATTCAACCGGTACTGGAACCAGCGCCTGCCCGAGCTCAAGCCCACCGCGGGCTATCGGAATGACGGGTGGCGATGGCTTGAGGACCTGGGCGAGGCCGCGACCCAGGACGAACGCCGGCTCATGATCCGGCGCGCGTGACGGGTCCGAGCTACTCCCTAAGACTCTGGACGGCGTAGGGCAACAGGTCCGCCAGTTCGGTCGCGAGCATGCCGCCGTCGCACCCGCGTGAGAGCATCCACAGGCAACCGGCCCGCGCGTGCAGGTACACGCCCACGCACGCCGCGGCGAACAGATCGAGATGAGCCCGCGGTCTGGCCGCGTTGGCGAGTGTCGCGAACTGCTGACGAAGCTTGGGATCGATCCCCGGCGGAAGCGAAGAAACGGACTCGTGAGCGCCTTCGCGGGCAAACTGCCCGACGAGCGCACCGATGAGCCCGGTGAGGACGTCGCCGGTGCCGGCGGTGGCGAGGCAGGGCACGCCGCCCTCGCCCAGGTGCCACGCCGACTTGTTCACCCAGGTGCGCTGGCCGTCGCTGACGACCGACTCATGACCCTTGAGCACGACGATCCGTCCCACGCGCTGCGCGAGTTGTTCGGCGGCTTTTTCCCGCGACGAAGCCAGACCCAGGTCCCCCTTGAGCCCCAGCGAGGCGACGAGCCTGCGGAACTCGCCGGGGTGGGGCGTGAGAACCGCGGAAGCGTGGAAGTCCCGGAAGAACTCGGGGATGCTCGAGAGGCAGTTGAGCCCGTCGGCATCGAGCACGACCGGCAGCCGGTCCTGCTGGAGCGAACGCAGCACGAGCGCGCAGGCGCCCGGCGATGTGCCCAGGCCGGGGCCGACCGTCAGAACGTCGGACATCGCGCCGACCCGGTCGACCACCGCCGCGGCCTGGCTGGGCTCGTACCAGCCGTCGTCGTCGGTCGGGATCGCGACGCCCGTGGCGCCGGGGCAGAGGGAGAGGGCGTGCGGCAGCACTGGCCCCGGAGCGGCGATGCGCACAAGCCCCGCGCCCGCGCGGAGCGCCGCCAGCGCCGAGAGCGCCGGGGCGCCGATCATCATGGGGCCTTTTCCGCCGCTGCTGTCGAGCAGATCGCCCGCGCACCCGCCCAGCACGCAGACGGTGCCGAAGGTGCCCTTGTGCGAATCGGCAGCACGCCGCGGCAGCCGCGGCAGGTCCGCCGGGGGCGCGGGCAGGCGCTCTTTCGCGTCGGCGATGGAACCGATGCCGCGCCGGCTCACTTGGCCTTCTCCGCCGGGGCGTCTTTGACGACCTCGATCTTGAGTTGCCCCAGCAGCGGCACGAGCGAGACCATGCTGTTGATCGTCTCGCCGTCGGCGAGCGAGGACGTTGAGAGCGCGATGTGCGTCGCGTCGAACGACTCGTGCTCGTCGATGGCGGGGTCGAGGTCCAGCCACACAAAGCGCCGCGCCCTGGCGGGATCGGTCGGCTCGCCCCGGGCAGGGACGAGCGCCTGCGCCCACATGTGGTAGCCGAAGATCTGCTGTTTGTTCGCGAAGCCGTCAACGTAAACCAGGCCGGAGACCACGCGCGCCGGGACGTCGGCGGTCCGCAGCAGTGCGCACAGGATGACCGCGTGCTCGGAGCAGTCGCCGGATTTGGTCCGGGCGACCTCCGATGCGCTGGCGAATCCCACGTCGAGGTTCTTGTTCTCGAGCGCGCGATAGACGAACCGACGGAGCCGTTCGGCGCGCTCACGCGGATCTCGCGGCGGGCTGTCCCCCAGCGCCTCGCGCGCCATGGCCTTGATCGCCGGGTCCTCGAAGTTGACCATCGACGACGTCCCCCGAAAAGCGGCGTTGTCGACGTCGGCGCGCGGCGCATCCCGGGGTTGATCGAGATCCACATGGACCAGCACTGCGCGTCCGTCGCTGCCGACCGGCTCGGATGCCTGCACACCGGTCGTGGGCAGGTCCGGCATCGTTCCGCGCGGAATCGACAGCCGGTATGTCCCGGACTTTGCCGTGCGGGCCTGCGGGATCGGCTCGGGGACCTCGACGAGCGTCGAGGCCATGATCTCCTGCGGGCTGACCTTGGCGAGGGCCAGCTGCTTGTCCGCCGCGATGACATCGAACGTCATGCCGCCGAGTTGGACCTCGGTCCGGAGCATGCGCCCTTCGTCGTCCACGTACTCGGTGGTTTCGAGCCCGGGCATCGCGTCGATCGTGCTCCGCCACTTCACCGCCGAGACCTGCTTGCCGAGCAGATCGATCCTGGTGCGATCGACGATCGTCCGTGTGTACGTCAGCGGACGCAGGGCCATGGACGGGTCGATCGTCCGCACCGTGATGGTCGTCCGGCCCTCTTTGAGGCGATGAGCGACTTCACGCTCGGCCTGCAGCGGCGTGAGCCAATCACCCTCCGGGTTGGCGACGGTCTCGGTCGTTGTCTGGTCGCCGTTGATGGTCTGCACCTCCACGCCGTCGGCCTTGAACGTGTAACGGGTCGTGACGGGCTGGGCACCGAGTCTCATGGACGACGAGATCCTGAGCTCCCGCTCGGCCGCGGTCGCTCCGGTGGTCTTCTCCGAGGAGTCCGAGTTCACCTCGATCTCGACGACCGCCCCGCCCCGCCGGATCTTCATGACCATGTGCGTTTGGCTGGTCACCACCCCGTCGGCTTCGCGTGTCAGCACGTGCATGTGCCCCGACGGCCGGCCCTGCAACTGAAGAACATACCAGCGGTCCTCGTTGAGCGACTCATCGCGTTGGACGGGGGCTTTGCGGCCCTGATCTTCCGCCCCCGGCCGGTCCGAAGCGCACGCGGGCGCGAGCACCAGGAGCAGGACCGAAAACGCGGCGGCGAGGAACTGCGCGGCGGGGCTTGCCCCGGCTCGCGGCGATCGGCATCGTTCAGAGTGCATGCGGGGTCTCCGGGCGTGTTCGGGGGTTCGCGGGCGTATGGTACGTTCTCCCCGGCAGCGCCACGGCCGCGGGACTCATCGAGGAATTCCGTATGTCGATCCTTGTCACCGGCGGCGCCGGCTACATCGGTTCTCACGCGACGCAGCGCCTGCTGCGCGACGGGCACACGGTGGTCGTGCTCGACAACCTGTTCCGCGGACATCGCGGCGCGATCGACCGTCTCGCCGGCCAGCACGGGGTCGGCGACCGGTTGCGCTTCATCGTCGGCGACGCCGGCGATCGCGACCTGGTAGCGAATCTGATCGTTGAGCACCGGGTTGAAGCGGTCATGCACTTCGCCGCCCTCGCTTATGTCGGCGAGAGCGTGGACCACCCGCTCCTGTACTACCGCAACAACGCCGGCGGCACCCTGGGGCTGCTCGAAGGGCTTGCATTGGCGAGCGATCGGGGCCGGCACGTCGATCAGTTCGTGTTCAGTTCCACCTGCGCGACCTACGGCCAGCCCGCGCCCGAGTTCGTGCCGATCCCCGAGTCCTGCCCGCAGTCACCCATCAACCCCTACGGATGGAGCAAACTGCACGGCGAGCGCATGCTGCTCGACTTCGCCGATTCGATGACGCGCCGGTCGCGGCCGTTCGCTCTCGCCGCGCTGCGGTACTTCAACGTTGCGGGGTGCGATCGCTCCGGCGTGTTGGGGGAAGACCACACGCCCGAAACGCACCTCATCCCGGCGGCGATCCAGAGCGTCATGGGAACGCGCGAGCACTTCGGCGCCCGGGGCGGTCTGAGCATCTTCGGGACGGACTATCCGACCCCGGACGGCACCTGCGTCCGGGACTACGTGCACGTGGAGGATCTCATCGACGCGCACGTCTGCGTTCTCAAGGCGCTGAGGCCCGGGGACAGGCGTTTCTACAACCTCGGCATCGGACGCGGATACTCGGTCCGCGAGGTCATCGACAGCGTTCGACGCGTCTCCGGAAAATCGCTGGATGTGTCGGAGGGTCCGCGTCGCGACGGCGACCCCCCGACGCTCTTTGCCAGGCCCGACCGGATCCGCGCCGAGCTCGGCTGGAAGGCGTCGATCACCTCGATCGATGAGATCGTCGGCAGCGCCTGGAACTGGTATCAGAGGAACCCGCGCGGCTACCGTTGACGGTCGAGCGCCGAGCCGAGGGATGACGACCATCCATCCGTACCGTGCGAGCAGTGGGGAGCCAAGTTCGATGCTCAACCTGGCGCTCAGCCCGTACCTGTTGACGACGCGCGAAGCGCCCGCGATGGCCGCGATCCTGCTGGGCGACCACGTCGTCACGCTGCTCCCCGAGCCGCAGTCCGGTACGTCACGCGAACAGGTGAGGGCGGCGGTGCGGAGCGCGCCGCGCCTGCTTCGCCTGCTCGAATCATGGCGGTGGTCCGCGGCGCTGTGGAAGGCCGGCGTGCTCAAGCGCGGGTCGTGCGGCGCATCCGCGGCGTCCGGGCTCCCGCGCGTCTTCGATCGGATCGCCGACGAACGCGAGCTCGAGCCGCTGCGCCGCCTGACACGCCACATCGATCAGTTGCAGCGCGAGTCTGCCGCGGCCAAACCGCACGGGGCGCACGATCGGTACCTCGACGCGCTGTGCTCGGACGTGCTCAAGGGCGGGGCCGACCCCGGCTTCAACACGACGATGACGGCGGCGCTCGACGCCCACGCCGCGGCAGGTTCGATGCCGGTCGTCCGCTCGGGTGTGGATTCGGTCGTGCAACGGGCGGAGGGTCGGCTCTCCAGACGCCTGGCGTCGGTGAGCCTGCCGGTGCTCACCCACGCCTCGGGGCGCACGCTGCTCGACCTGCGTCACGATCTGGCGGGCGAACTCGCGACACTGCGCGAGGCGGTGCGCGCGGTCTTCGACGAGTCGCTCGACGTCCAAGAGGGGCCCGAGCAGCAGCCCGCCCCCGGCCCGGCAGTGGCGCGATTGCGCGACGCGGCGGAACAGTACGCGCGGGCCTTCAGCCACTGGGCCGGCGAGCACCTCCCCCGTGACGACGAGTCCGGCGAGCGGCTCGTGCAGGGGTACGTCACGGTGACGCTCTCATCGGCGCCGGCGGACATGGCGCTCTCCGCGGGGCGCATCGCGCTCACGTCGATGCAGGCGGCGGGTGCGCGCCCGTCGACCGCGGGCGTTGGGGTAACCGGTGGCGCACGGGTCGGGACGCGGACGCCGCGGCTGCTGACGCTCACGATCCGCGAGGTCAACGTGCGACCGGCCTGAGCGCGTCGCGTTGAAGCGGCGCGGTCCGCTACTGTTGAACCATGGGCGATCCGTCGCATCAGAACCTCCCGTCCGCGCCGGAGAATCGGCTCGGGTGTGAGACCAGTCCGTACCTCCGCCAGCACCGTTTCAATCCGGTGGACTGGTATCCGTGGGGTCGCGAGGCGTTCGAGGAGGCGCGCCGTCGCGACGTTCCCATCTTCCTCTCGATCGGCTATTCGACGTGCTACTGGTGCCACGTGATGGAGCGCGAGTCGTTCGAGAACGGCGACATCGCCGCCCGGCTGAACGAGTCGTTCGTCTGCGTGAAGGTCGACCGCGAGGAACGCCCGGACGTCGACGACGTCTACATGGCCGCGGTGCAGGCCTTCACGGGTCACGGCGGCTGGCCGATGTCCCTGTTCCTCGAGCCCGAGGAACTTCGCCCGTTCTTCGCCGGGACGTACTTCCCCGCGGTCGAACGATCGGGATACGCCATCCCGAGCTTCCCGCAGATCATCCAGACGCTGGCCGCCGCGTGGCGCGAGCGACGCGACGAAGTGCTCGCGCAGGCGCGCGAACTCGCGAACGCCGCGGCGGAGCAGGTATCGCAATCGCAATCACCGGTACGCGTCGGCCCGGCCCAGGTCACCCAGGCCGTGACGCACCTGCTCCGCATGCACGACCCGCGTCTGGGCGGGTTCGGGCAGGCGCCCAAGTTTCCCCAGCCCGTGTTTCTGGAACTGCTGCTCGACACGCGCGCCGCCGCGGCCGACGACGCGACCCGTGCGGGCATCGATCAGGCGCTCCGTTCGACCCTCGACGCGATGGCTTGCGGGGGGTTGTTCGACCAGGTCGGCGGCGGGTTTCACCGCTACAGCGTCGACGCCCGTTGGATCGTGCCTCATTTCGAGAAGATGCTGTACGACAACGCGCAGCTGCTCCGGGTGTACGCCCGCGCGGCGGGGTTGTACGCATCAGACCTGTACCGGCGCACCGCGACTCGCACGCTCGATTACCTGCTCCGCGAACTCGCCGACCGGCGGGAGGGGGGCCTCCCCGCCGATGCGCCGGTCCGCGGCTTCTTCGCCGCCCAAGATGCCGAGGTGAACCACCGTGAGGGCTTGAACTACCTCTGGACGCGGGAGGAAGTGCACGCTGCGCTTGACGCGGAAGATGCCGCGTTCGCGGAGCGGGTCTACGGGCTGGCGGCGGGGCCGAACTTCCGCGACCCGCACCATCCCGATGAGGCCGCGCGGAACGTGCTGCATTTGGCGGCCGCGCCGGAGGTTCTCGCCCGCCAGGAGCGCATCAGCGAGCGTGACCTGTGGGCGCGGCTCGACCGGATCAATGCGCAACTGCTCGCCGTCCGATCGCGCCGCGCGCAGCCGGGCACCGATCGGAAAGTCATCACGGCCTGGAACGGTCTGGCGATCGAGGCGCTCGCGGACAGCGCGGCGCTCCTGCATCGTCCCGATGCGCTCGTGGCGGCGGAAGCAGCCGCGGACTTCCTATTGGAGAGGGCGCGCACACCCTCAGGGGTGCTGGCTCGATGCTGGACCGACGGCGCCGCCTCGATCCCCGCGGTGTTGGAGGACTACGCCGCGCTCGCGCTGGGGCTGGCGGCGATCGCGAGGTCGAAGACGGAAGGGGATTGGCGTGCAACGCGGATCGCGCAGGCGAAAGAGTTGGTGGCGATCGCCCTCGAGCGGTTCACGGACAGGGGAGCGCCGGGCCCGGGCGTGCTGGTCGATGCGCCCCGCGAGCAGTCCGGGCTCTTCGCCTCACCCCGGAGTTGGCACGACGGGGCGGTGCCCTCGGCCTCAAGCCTCATGCTTCACGCCGCGATCGACCTGTGGGAACTGACCCATGATCCGGACCTATTGCGGCGGGCGCTCGAAATGCTGCGAGCGATGAGCGGCGTGGTGGCGCGCTCGCCCCTTGGCGCAGCGAACTCGACCCGGGCCGTGCTGCGTTTGCTCCGCACCGACGAGCAGCTCCTGGGCCTCGCCTTTGCCGGCCTGGAAGGGCCGCCAGAGTCCGGGACGCAGGATGCCGCGCCGGCCGACTCCCATGCGTTCGTGGAAGTGCTCACGACGCTCGACCGGATCATCGTCGGCCCCGACAGCCCCGCGGTCGTGCCGATCCGCGTGCGGGTGCGTCCGGGGTACCACGTCAACGCCGCCGTGCCCGCCGCAGATCCGAACTCCATTCTCGCCAGGTCGCTGACGGGCCTGCGCGTGGGGATCATCAACGGAACCGGCGTGCAGGCGTACTGCGACTATCCCGCGGGCGAGCCGCTCGGCGGCGCCGACGGCCCGCTGACGCACTTCGGGGATGTCGATCTCGAGGTCGTGGTCGAGCGCGCGGGCGATTGGAGCGGGCGGCCGCTCTTGGCGCTCACCTTCCAGGCTTGTTTCGAGACGGAGTGCTACGCGCCGGCGACGGTCGAACTCGACATCGCCATCGATCGCGAGTGACTCACGCCGCCTTCGGGGCGTTGGGCTGTGCCGCGGCCCCGGGCGCGGGGGCGTCGGCGGGCTTGCCGCCGCCGCGGTTGTCGGGCACGCGGATCGTCGCGCCGCAGTTCTTGCAGCGCACGTTCTTGCCGCGCGAGGTCACCGGCACCGCCAGAATCTTGCGGCAGGTCAGGCTGGGGCACATGATGCGGATGTGTTCAGCGGCCATAGATTCGGGTCCCCCGGAGCCACTACATCGGACGGTGACCGCACCCGCTTGATCGTGCTCCTCGTGCGTTGCGTACGGCTGAAGGGTTGTTCCCGGCGTGCGGCGGCCGGATGAGCCCGTGGCCGGGTATTCTCGGACGACGGGGGCAACCGTCTGGAAATGCCCTCACGCGGGTCCGCCCGCTCGCCGCGCCGTCGCGACGGGCCGATAGAACTGATCATGCGCATCTCCACGATTGGTCTGCTGGTTGCGATCTCGCTCCCGATGCTCGCGGCCGCGCACGTCGACGATCCCAAGCCTGCGGCGACGCCGAACCCTGAGCCTGCGCCCGCCGAAGCGCCGGCGCGGCGCGAGGTGCCGGGGTTCGAGGCGCCGCCGATCCCCGACGGCCTGCCGATCATCTTCGATCAGTACCACATCGACCTCGGCGAGGTCGACGACGCGGGCGAGGTGACGGTGGGTTTCCGCTTCACCAATACCTCCGACAAGCCCGTCAAGGTCGAACTGCTCAACTACTGCCACCAGTGCGCCACGCCGGAGATCCAGCCCTCGGTCGTCGCGGCGGGCCAGTCCGGCGCAGTGATTGTCGACATGGGCGTGCACGGCAAGAACGGCGAGATCCGTGTCGCGGTCACCGTCGGAGTCGCGGGCTACCCCGACAAGCCCGTGTCGCTCTTTGCTTCGGCGAAGGTTGTCCCCTCGGTCCGTGTTTCGCCCGCCCGGATCGGGCTCGGTGAGGTCAAGGTCGGAACGACGGCCTCGGAGAAGGTCAAACTGATCATCGCCGCCCCCGGCGTCACGCTCGGCGATGTCTTCACCGACAACACGCTCTTTACGCTCACGACGGAGGACGAGAAGAAGGTCCTTGTCAACGGCGTCGAGCGGACGGAGACGCCGGTCGTGGTCAGCCTCCTTCCCGGCGCTCCCGCGGGACGTCACGAGGCGAACTTCACGTTCACGACTTCGGACCCGCAGCGGATCGCCAACCTCAACGTCGTCGCCGAGGTCATGCCCTCGCTCAAGGTCGAGCCGGCGGACGTCGGACGCGGCGAGATCTCTCCGGGCGACCTGGTGAAGCGGCAGTTCAACATCCTCAGCCGCTCCGGCGACACCGTCCGCATCGAGGGCTTCTCTCTGGCCTACGGCCAGAGCCAGAGCGACCCGAGACTGCCGGGTGTTCGCGGCGTGCGAGACCTGAGCGTGAACATGCAGACCCAGGCCGAGGGGCACATCGTCCACGTCGAACTGTCCTTTGTCGCGCCCGACGTGCCCGGGCAGTACCGCGTGGATGCGCGGTTCACCGGGGCCGCCGCGCCGGGCGACGATCTGGTCGTGCCGATCTACTTCGCGGTTTCCCGCTGACGCGCCCCGCGACCCGCGCTGAAACTCGAAAAGCGCTCACTCCGAGGCCTAAACTGGGCATCAAAGGAGCAGCACGTACATGGAAACCACGTTGATCATTCTGAAGCCCGACGCGGTGCAGCGCGGGCTGATGGGGCGCATCCTCGCCCGCTTCGAGGACAAGGGCCTGCAGGTTGTCGGCTGCAAGCTGATGCAGATCCCGGCGTCCCTCGCCGAGAAGCACTACGAGGCGCACAAGTCCAAGCCGTTCTACGCGGGTCTCGTCAAGTTCATGACCTCGAGCCCGGTGCTCGTGCTGGCGCTCCGCGGTAACGGTGCGATCGCGATCGCCCGCAACATGATGGGCGCGACGTTCGGCTCGAAGGCGGCGCCGGGCACCATCCGCGGCGACTTCGGTTTGTCCAACAGTTTCAACCTGATCCATGGGTCCGACAGCCCCGAGGCCGCGGAGCGCGAGATCGGGCTGTTCTTCGCCAAGGGCGAGGTCCTGCACTGGCCGCGCCACGCCGATTCATGGGTCTACGACATGTCGGGCGGCAAGCCCGAGTGATCGACGGTCACGCGATCACACGCACGCGAACAACGAGCCCGGGGCCTTGGCCCCGGGCTCATTTTCTTTTGAAGCCTTGCTGATCCTCTGGATCGTGTCAGTGCTGCGCCGACTGGGCCACGCCGTTCTTGATGGCCCCGATGACCTGCGGGCGGTCCTCGATGATCTGGTTGGCGACCTCTCGCCGGTGCACCTCGACCGAGCGCGGGAAATCGAACGCGATGCGCACCCGATCACCCTTGATCGACGCGATGCGAACGATGCCGATCGGGTTCGACGGATCGCCGATCACCACTTCTTCACCTTCGCGCCGCGTAATGACGAGCATGACGGACCTCCAGTCCCCGAAACGACGCCGCCACAGACCGTACCCCGGCGGCGGGAGCATCATAAACGCCGGCGCGACCGGCGCAAAGAAGAATCCGATTGTCCACAAGGTGATCGGGCCTTGAGAACAGGTGGACAACTCGGTGTAACGCCGCGTTCGGACGTTGGTTTCAGCGAATTTTCGACGCGCGCTACTCCAGCGCGCGGATCCCCTTGATCTCGGGGACGTGGGCCCGCAGGTTCCGCTCGATCCCGCTCTGGAGCGTGATCGACGACGACGGACACCCAACGCACGCCCCGTGGAGCCGGATATCCACGGTTTTGTCGGGGCCAATCCCGACGAACTCGATATCGCCGCCGTCGGCCTGCACCGCCGGACGGATGAGATTGATCACCCGCTGCACCTTCTCTTCCAGGGAACCGGGCGGGTACGTCGCGGCGTTCGCGGCCGGGATTTGGATCGGTTTGCTCACGCGGGAACCCCTGAGGGACAACGACTTAAGCATATCGGGCTCGACGCCGCCAACCAACTCG
>CALMQD010000397.1 GCA_937871415.1 uncultured Phycisphaerales bacterium
AGCGCGGGGCGGCCCCTTGGCGGGGTTGGTGCGCTTCGCCGCCAACGACGCGACGTGGGCCAACGTGGGCGGACCCGTGGCCAACGGGCGCGGTTCTTAGCGCGGGGGAATCGGGGCGCTAAGCGCTCCCGGACGGGCCCGTCGCCCGAGCGATCCAGCCATCCAGCGATCCACCGATCCCCGGACCCACCGCTTGTGCGGCGGGCCACCACGACGCCCCATGCGCCGCGCCGGCGCTCACGACGGAGATCGCTATGAATATCGAAACGCTTCCCATCGACGCGGTTCACGAGTACGACCGCAACCCCCGCACCATCAACGACGCCGCCATCGACGCGGTGGCCAAGAGCATCGAGGCGTTCGGATTCAAGGTGCCGATCCTGATCGACGCCGACGGCGTGATCATCGCCGGGCACACGCGACTCCGCGCGGCGCGGAAGCTCGGGCTCAAGGAGGTGCCGACCATCCGCGCCGATGATCTGACGCCGGAACAGGTCAAGGCGCTGCGCATCGCCGACAACAAGGTCGCCACGCTGACGTCGTGGGACATGGAACTCCTGCCCCTCGAACTCACCGACCTCAAGGGCATGGACTTCGACCTCGCGCTGCTCGGCTTCAGCGCCGAGGACCTCAGCGCCATCATGGCTCCCGCGGGCAGCGAGGGTTTGACCGATCCCGATGACGTGCCAGGCGCACGGGATGCAGCGACCACCGTCCCCGGCGACATCTGGGTGCTCGGCAACCACCGCCTGATGTGTGGCGACTCGTCCAAGCCCGAGGATCTGGACCGCCTGCTTGATGGCCAGCCGATCCATCTCGTGAACACGGACCCGCCGTACAACGTGAAGGTCGAGCCGCGCTCGAACAACGCGATCGTCGCCGGCCTGAGTTCTTTCGCACTGCCCGGCAAGGCAGACCAGCACGACCAGCAGAGCGCCGACCTCAACCGCTACCCGGAGAAGAGCCGCGCCACGCACAAGAAGCTCCGTGCCAAGGACCGTCCGCTCGCCAACGACTTTGTGTCGGATGACGAGTTCGACCGGCTGCTCGCGACGTGGTTCGGGAACATCACGCGCGTGCTCATCCCGGGCGGGACGTTCTACATCTGGGGCGGCTACGCCAACTGTGGCAACTACCCGCCCGTGCTCAAGCGCTGCGAGCTCTACTTCGCGCAGGCGATCATCTGGATCAAGGAGCACCCGGTCCTCACGCGTAAGGACTTCATGGGCAACCACGAGTGGTGTTTCTACGGCTGGAAGGAAGGCGCGGCTCACCGCTTCTTCGGTCCGGCGAACGTGCCGGACACCTGGTCGATCAAGAAGGTCAACCCGCAGAGCATGGTCCACCTCACCGAGAAGCCCGTCGAGCTCGCGAGGCGGGCCATCGAGTTCTCGTCGCGGCCCGGCGAGAACGTGCTCGATCTCTTTGGCGGCAGCGGCTCCACGCTCATCGGCGCGGAGATGACCGGGCGGCACGCGTTCCTCATGGAGCTCGACGCGCTCTACTGCGATGTCATCGTGCAGCGCTGGGAGAAGTTCACGGGCCGCAAGGCGGAGCGACTCCCGGCAAAGGGTGTGGCCGAAGAGAAAGCCGCGACGCGGGTCGCGGCGGGGAGCAAGGCGTGATGAATGCCTCACTCGTCGAGGTTGGGCAGCGGGCCGTCGGTCGCTTCGTCCCACTCAAGGGCGTATCGCTCGGCGATGTCCTCGAGGTCGTGCTCGGTCAGGTACTCGCCCGTTTTGCGTTCTTGGCAGGCAGCGACGGCCCGCGCCAGGTCCGTCCATTCCTCGAGGGTGAGCATCTGGTCCTGCCGCGCGCCGAGGAGGTAGAGGGCGGCCTGCAGAACGGCCACGAGTTGGGTTTGGGTGGGCGTGGCAGGCATGGCTCAGGCTCCCTTCCCCGCGACGAAGACGCCGCGTTCGTGTTTCTTGAAGCGAGCGGCGGTGCCCTTGGCGGCGATCTCGCGGATGATGGCGGCGTAGAGCGTGGCCTCGGGCGTCTTACCGCCGGGGCTGGTCCAGAGCTTCTTGGCCTCCATCGCCGCGATCATCTCCTTGGCCCGCATCGGAACCTCGCTCGCCGCGAGCACCTGCGCCGCCGCTTCGAGGGCGCTGACGCGCTTGGGCTTGGGCTCCTTTGCGGGCTTCGGGGCCCTCGGCGTCTTGGGGGCCTTCTCGCCCTTGGCCTTCTTGCCCTTGGTAGCCGCGCCAAGGCTCGCGTTGTTGGCGACCTCTTTCTCGCTGGGGACCTCGTGGTCCTGCTTCCCGCCCGCCAACCGGTCGTTGATCTCGGCGAGCGCCGCCTTGCGGAGGCGGTCTGTCTTGGCGGCTCCCTCCGCGCGGGCAGCGCTCTTGGACATCTTCGGGGTGCGGGGGGTGCGGGGCTTGGCGGGCTTCTTCGTCTTCGTGCTCATGGTCATCTCCGAACTGGGGGTTGGAACTCCCGTCGCACATTGCGGCGGGGAAGCGTGGCCGTCGCGGTTCCCCGCGACGCCGCGTGGGGTCTGTCAGCAGCCCGCGACGCGCTCCATCTCGTTGAGCACGTCGTGGACCATCGAGTTGGTGGCGGCGGCCCGGCCCCGGCGGTCGGTTCCGTAGACCACCTTGGCGACCTCGGCGGCCTTGGCGTAGCGGCTCTCTCGGTCCTCGTCGCGGGTGATGTGGGCGATGCAGATGTCCTGCCTGCCCGCTCGCCGGGTGTGCTGTTCGATCGTCGCTTCCGCCCCGCGCTCGGTGCGGCGGATGCTGATGTCTTGGTCGATGCCCTCGATCACGATCGTCTTGATGTTCATGGCGTAGCTCCTTTGGGGTGGGTGCGTGGCGTGCGGTCACTCGGCGTCGTTCAGGAACCGCTCCATGTCGTCGCGTTCCATGTTGCTGAGGAACCCGACGGTGTCCATCAGGTCGCTGCGGACCTTTCCGAGGTTGCCGGTGATGCCCCAGTTGGTCGGGTCGGCTTTGGCCTGCGCGTCGTGCTTGTCGAGTTCCATCTGCAGCACATCGATCAGGCGGGCGATGTCGTTCCGCCTCGTGGCGTACATCTGGGCGGCGGTCGGTTCGGGCTTCGTGGTCTTGGTCTTGGGGGTGTTCTTCTTCATACTGGTACCTCTCGTCGTTTGGGGTGCGTGGTGTCTCCGGTAAACACAGAAGCCCGCATTTCGCGGGCTTCAGGTCGTCGGCTTCTTGTCGTTGGTGCGGTCCCAACTCGTCGAGTCCTTGGGTTGGCCAACCGCCCGGAGGTAGTCGACCAACTCGTCGGCGGCCCAGGTGTCGCCGTCGATCGCGTCGTGCTCGTTGGGGGCGTCGGTATCGCGGTCGATCTCGAAGAGGCGGAAGCCGCCGAGCGCTCCGGGGCGTGGTCCCCAGTGGCCGTCGAGGTGGCGGCCGCGTCCGGCGGGGACCGTCGCGATGTTCCAGGTGCGGCCGTCGGGCGTGTGGATCTCGATCGCGGGGATGTGGAACCCGCTCTTGGCGAGGGTCTTGGCGAGGTCGATCGTGGTCTTCGTGGTCGCGTTCATGTTCGTGGTCTCCGTCGCGTGCGGGGGGTGCGTTGTTCCCGCTCGCGTTGGACACACATTGGCCGGCTGACGGGGAACAGGCAAGGCGTTCGGCCTGCATTTCTCGATGATTCTGCGACATGTGGGCAACTCAGCCAAACATGTGGGCGGCACGGGAAAGCGGGCCGCACAGCGCGGCTTCCCCACCCGCCCGCTGGCCACGGGTTGGCCCACGATCGCCCACGTCGCGTCCTCGCGGCGGGGCGTACCAATCCCCGCCACGCGACCGTCGGCGCTCGGACGCGCAAACAAACTCTGTCTCCAAGCGCGGCTGTTCCCGCGGGCGTCGGCTTTCGATTCCGGCGGGGAAGTACCTATTGACCCCCTCCCCTTCCCCGTTCGGACTCCGGCTGTAAGGCTCCGGGTAGGCGCTGCCTGGCACGCCAACTGCATGTCCGAAACCGTGCGTCGATGGCGTGCGATCCGCACGCCGGTTGCCCGTTGCGCCGAACCTGTTGCGCGCCCGTCGCGCCCGCGCCGGCGCGGGGGGGGTGGGCGCAACAGGTAGTAAAGAGCGGGGTGTGTTGTTGTTTTCTCCATGATTTCTCGATGTTCCCGCGATGAACCTATTGCGCGCAAGAGGTTGCAATAGGCGCAACAGGTTGCTGCGCACCCCCGCTCGCGATGCGGAATCGAGGGTCCGCGCCCGTGCTCGCGCTGCGCCGGAGCGCTTCTTCGCTGTGTTTGAGCGGCATAGGGCGCTGCGCAGACCAGTTTGTGTGGCTTTGGAGCGCGTTTTCATGCTTCGGCAACGTCCTCGATGAGCCGGTACAGCCTCTGGGGCGTGCCGCCGGTGGCACGCTCGGCAAACTGGATGCGGCGCTGATCCATCAGCGCCTGCCGGACCTCGTCGTGCTCGCGGGGCGACCAGGCCAAGCGCCGGCTGAGTTGCCAGAAGGGCATCCACGGGTCGGCGGGGTGTTTGACCGCCCATTCCCGGAGCACGCGGATCATCGCCTTGCACTGGCTCTCGAAGTCGCCGGCGCTGACGTGCTGGCTGGCCTTGAAGAGCATGCGGCGGGTCTGATGTTCAACCAAGGACCACGCCCAGTTCACCCCTTCGACGGAGATCTCGGGATTGCGGTGCCCAATACTGCACGCATGCACAAGCGCGAGACGCCGGGCTTTCTCGTTGGCGCGGGCCCACAGCGCCATCCCCGCTTGATCCGACTTGGCCTCGGCCTCCGCGTACGCGGAATCGGCCAGGG
>CALMQD010000398.1 GCA_937871415.1 uncultured Phycisphaerales bacterium
CTCAACCCGATGGTCAACACGCGCGACCACCGGCAGTACTTCGAAGGCAAGGGAGGCGTCGTCGGCGATCAACTGCAGATCACCCGCCCGTCGTTCGTGAGTTTCGACATGGACGTGCTCGACGCGTCGCACGCGCCGGGCGTCAGCGCGATCAACCCCTGCGGGTGGACGGCCTGGGAGGCCGAGATGTTCGTGCAGATCTGCGCCCTCTCGCCCCACGTCATGTGCTTCGACATCATGGAGTTCAACCCCGAACACGACGTGGGCGGGCGCACCGCGCGCCTCGCGGCCCACCTGTTCCTCACGTTCCTCAAGAACCTGGCGACGCGCGGGGAGCGGCCTTGACGACACCCGACCCCAGCGCCGTGTTCACCATCCGCGGGGCGCGCGTGCTCTCGATGGGCGTGCGCGAAAAGTCCCCCGACGCGGCGCTCAGGCCCGCGCGCGGCGCGGCCATGGACGACCTGGGCGTCCTCGAGCACGCCGACGTTTCGATCGACCCCAGGCGCGGCGAGATCGTGAGCGTTTCACCCGTTGCCAAGGGCGGCAGCCGCGCCACAGAAGGCCCGGCCGACGTCGAAGCCCGCGGGCGCATCCTCATGCCCGGCTTCGTCGACTGCCACACCCACGCCCTCTGGGCCGGGTCGCGCATCGACGAGTGGGAAATGAAACTCCGCGGCGCGACCTACCAGGAAATCGCCGCGAAAGGCGGCGGCATCCTCAGCACCGTGCGCGCCGTGCAGAACGCCACCGACGCGGCGCTCGACGAAGCCCTGCGGTCGCGCCTGCAATCGATGCTCGCGCTGGGGACCACCACCGTCGAGGTCAAGAGCGGCTACGGACTGTCGATGCAGCACGAACTGCGGATGCTCCGCGCGATCGCGCGCGTGAAACCGACGGCCGCGCAGACGATCGTGCCCACCGCCCTCCTCGGGC
This sequence comes from uncultured Phycisphaerales bacterium, assembly GCA_937871415.1. Lineage (GTDB taxonomy): Bacteria > Planctomycetota > Phycisphaerae > Phycisphaerales > UBA1924 > JAHBK01. Next base: position 937 of record CALMQD010000398.1, read on the forward strand.
ACGCGATCGATCCCGACCTTCCCCGCGAACAGTTCGTCGAATCCACGATCCGCGATACGCTGCCCGCCGTCGCGCGCGAGTTCCCGGGCATCACGGTCGACGCGTTCTGCGAACAGGGCGCGTGGACGCTCGACGAAACCGTGCGCCTGTTCGAGGCCGCGAAACGCCTCGGCTGCCCCGTGCGCGTCCACGCCGACCAGTTCACGTCGATGGGCATGGTCGAGCGCGCCATTTCGCTCGGCGCGCTCTCGGTCGACCACCTCGAAGCCTCGACCGATGAGGACCTGCGCCGACTCGCGGCGAGCGGCACCTTCGGCGTCGCACTCCCCTGCTGCGGCTTCCACCTCGACGGGCGCTACGCCCGCGCGGGCCGACTCGCGCGTGAAGGCGGCGCCGTCTGCATCGCCACGAACTGCAATCCCGGCTCCGCGCCGTGCCCGAGCATGCCGATGGCCATCGCGCTGGCCGTGCGCCACGGCGGCCTGACATCGGCGCAGGCGATCGTCGCCGCGACGCGCAACCCCGCCGCGCTCCTCGGCCTTTCCGACCGCGGCTTCATCGCGCCCTCGGCGCGGGCCGACCTGCTGCTGCTCAATACCGCCGACGAGCGGACGCTGGCGTACGAGTTCGGCACCAACCTAGTCGAGCGGGTTTGGACCGCCGGGAAGCCGCACGATGCAGGGGCCGGCGCCCGGCCCCTGCCCGGCGCTTAAGACCGATCTCGATCGGGCGGGAGTCCGCTCAGACCGCGCCTGATCGTCCCTAGTATCTGGCCCGCGAAAAGGCGCGGCGACGCCATGGAATCGTCCTCTTCACATCCCGGCTCTGCGCCCCGCAAGGCGCCGCACCCCGCCCAGGCCCTCACCCCCCCGCCCCCACCCCCGCCCCCCCCGGGCGTTGCGCTCATCACCGGTGCGGAAGTGGATCTCGCGTACAACGCGGCCCAGTGCGTGGTCAAGACCCACCAGCGACTCGTCGAGTTCCTGAAGGTCGGCCAGACGCTCGCGGCGATCGACACCTTCGTCGCGCGGACCCTCGCCGAACTCTCCTGCCGCTCGTGCTTCGTCGGCTACCGCGTCGGACGCTCTCCCGCCTTCCCGTCGCACGCCTGCCTCAGCGTGAACGACTGCATCGTGCACGGCACGGCCGGCTCGCACCAGAAACCGCTCAAGGCCGGCGACGTTTTGAAGGTCGACATCGGCGTCTGGCACAAGGGCTTCATCGGCGACGCCGCGTGGACCTACACGTTCAAGGACTTCCCTTCACCCGAGGTCGAGCGCCTCGTGCGCGTCGGGCGCGAATCGCTCCGGCGCGGCATCGCGGCGATGCAGCCCGGCGCCGAACTCGTCGAGTTCGCACGCGCCGTGCAGACCTGCGTCGAGACCGAGGCCAAGTTCCACCTGACCCGCGGCCTGGGCGGTCACGGCATCGGACGAAAACTCCACGGCCCGCCCTACGTGAGCAACGTCGTGCCCGGCGCGCTCGAGCCGCACGGCTGGGCCGAGGCGCGCTGGCGCTGGACCCCGGGCATGCTCGTGGCCGTGGAACCGATGCTGGCGATCGGCACGAGCGAAACCAAGCCCCAGGGCCGCGGCGCGGACTACTGGCCCGTCTACACGACCGACGGCTCGATCGCGGCCCACTTCGAGCACGACGTCCTGATCACGGATTCCGGCAACCGCGTGCTGACCGAGGGGCTCGATGAGTTGCCGCTGGTGGTGGGGTGAATTGGTCAGGTGCTTTCTTGCCGCTTGATTTGCACCGTTGGTCGAGTCCACTCCGAGATGCCCGATTTCGGCATGTCCTCCAAAACTCCCCGCA
>CALMQD010000399.1 GCA_937871415.1 uncultured Phycisphaerales bacterium
CGCGGTCATCGCCGAGTTCAACCGGCGCATCGCGGCTTCGAGCGATGAGAGCGTCAAGGGCGGGCTGAAGCGCCGGCTCGAAGCCCTCAAACTCAAGAAGGAACTCCTCGAGCGCTCGGCCAAGCTCCGCGCGGCCGCGAAGTACGACGACAAGGAGGTCAAGGTCCGCCAGGCGGTCGACGCGGCCCAGAAGCAGGCGGTGTACACCATCGTCGGGCGCATCGTGCCCAGCACCGTCTATGACGGAAAGCGCGGCATGCCGCTCATGTTCCGCGTCGAAGCCGCGGACAGCGCCTCGACCCGCACCATCGGCTACGTGGTCGCCCGCCCCGGCATCGACCTGCTCACCAAATCGGGCAAGGTCGTCGGCATCCTCGGCGAGAGCCGGTTCGACGAAGCGCTGCACCTGAACATCGTGGCCGCGCGCCGCGTCGATGTGCTCAATCCGTCGGGCGTTTTCGAACCGGACAAGGCCGTGCCCGAAACCAAGCCGAGCGAGGAAGCCGCCCCCGAGGAAAGGCCGGCCGAGAACACCGACGACCAGGACCCCGCAGTGAAGGTCGAAGATCCCGCGATGGACGGCAAGTGATCGCGTCGTGCGCAGCGCGCAGGCTGCCCGGAACGGTCCATCATCTTCGGCCCCGATGCGGCGGTGTTCGGTGACAACTTCCCGGCGAGTGCTCGAAGTCACGCTCGTCTTTGCGCGCCTCGGCGTCACGAGTTTCGGCGGGCCCATCGCCCACCTGGGCTACCTGCAACGCGAGTTTGTTGATCGAAAGCGGTGGTTGACCGCCTCGGCCTTCGCCGACCTGATCGCGCTCTGCCAGTTCCTGCCCGGGCCGGCGAGCAGCCAGGCGGTCTTCGCCATCGGCCTGCAACGTGCCGGGATGGCCGGCGCGATCGCCGCGACGCTCGCGTTCCTCGCGCCCAGCGCAGCGCTCATGATCGCGCTGGGGTGCGGACTCTCGCAAATCCAGTCGGTGGTCGGCGCGGGGTGGATCCACGGCCTCAAACTCGCCGCGGTCGCTGTCGTCGCGCACGCGGTGTGGTCCATGGCTCGTCGTCTGACGCCCGACACGCCGCGCGCCACGCTGGCGCTCGCGTCGAGCGCGGGCGTGCTCTTGCTGCCCGGGGCGTGGGTCCAGGTCGGAGTGATCGCGTTCGGAGGCCTCGCAGGATGGGCGTTCTTGAAGCGGTGGGGCGCCGATCCGACCGCGCCAGCGCACGCAGACCTGACCACGCTGTCACGCCGCACCGGTGCGGCCTGTCTTCTGGCGGCTCTGGTGCTCTTGACGGCCTTGCCGCTCTTCGTGCACGCCCCCGGCGCGCCCCGGCTTCTCCAGGAGTTCGATGCCTTCTATCGAGCCGGCTCACTGGTCTTTGGCGGCGGGCACGTCGTGCTGCCGCTGCTACGCGAGGAACTCGTGCCGCGGCATTGGCTCAGCGACGAACAGTTCCTCGCCGGCTACGCCGCGGCGCAGGCCGTCCCCGGCCCGCTCTTCAGTTTCGCCGGTTACCTGGGCGCGGCGATGCACGAGTGGCCGCGTTCGATCACCCACGCGCTGCTGGCCCTGACGGCGCTCTTCCTGCCCGGCTATTTGTTTCTGGTTGGCGCACTCCCGTTCTGGGACCGCCTGCGTCGGCGTGCCGACGCTCAGGCTGCGCTCCGCGGCGCCAACGCCGCCGTGGTCGGGGTGCTCCTGGGGGCGCTCATCGATCCGCTCATCACCGGGACGATTCACAGCGCGCTTGATGCGGTAATCGCCGCCGCCGCCTTCGTCGCGCTGCTTTGGCGGGCGCCGGCTTGGGCGATCGTTCTGACGTTCGCGATCATCGGACAGATCGGTGCGTCGTCGTTTCGTGGAGGGTGAACGCCGCGGCAGGTCCATGTCGTCGACACCGCGGCACGTTTTCTACGGTTTCGCGGGTTCGTCCGAGCCGTCCTTCGGCTTCTCCACCGGCAGGCCGGCGGCGACCCAGGCGTCAAAGCCGCCCTCGAACAGCCGCACCTTCTTCTGCCCGGCCAGATAGATCCGCTTCGCAACGCCGCGCGCCAGACCGGAACCCGGGTTCGCGCCATAGACCACAACCGAACCGGAATCGGCGATCGCGGGGTCCAGCTTGGCGTTCTCCGGAATGGCGGTGATCGGCAGGCTGATCGCGCCCGGCAGGTGGCCCTGGCGGTACTCTGCCGACTTTCGCGCATCGACCAGTTTGTACGAGCCCGGCTTTTCCGACTGCACCATGCGACGCACCGCCGAAAGATCGATCGACGCGATGTCCTTGTCCGAAACGTCGGGCGTGCACCCGACCCCGAAGACGCCGACGCACGCGAGCACGCACAGCATGAGCAGGGGTCTGACCATCGTCCACTTCGCGAGTTTGGTCGGTTCCATAGCGTGAACAGTATCGGCCAACCGGTTCGAGATCGGCCGGTATTGGTGATTCGGCACCCACCCGAAACTTCCGGAGATCCCCTCTTGCCCATGCCCAAACTCGCCGCTTCCTCCGCCCTCCTCGCGTGCTGGGGCGCCGCGCTGGCAGCCGGCACAGCGCAGAACACGGCGGGCACGAACTCCCCCTCAGAATCCAAGGTCCCGGACGTGCAACGCAACGCCAAACCCTCGCTCGCGTGCGCAACGACCGCTCTGGTCGCCGGCGAGACAGGCACACTCGCCCTGACGTTCGAGATTCGCCCGGGCTGGCACATGTACTGGAAGGGCCAGAATGTCGCGGGCATGCCGTTCCAGATAACCTGGGGTCTTCCGGCGGGAATCTCGGTCGGCGAGGGTCAATGGCCGGTTCCCGAGCGCGACATCGTCGATGGCGACATCATCAACTACACCTACCACGACCGGTTCACGGTGCTCTTTCCGGTGACGGTGTCGAAGGACGCCGCGGGATCGACGCTGACGATCGCCGCCAACCTGGAATGGCTGGTGTGCGAGTCGGGGTGCGTCCTCGAAACGGGGGCTGATTTCCTCGAAATCCCGATCCTGCCGGCGGGCGTCAAACCT
>CALMQD010000400.1 GCA_937871415.1 uncultured Phycisphaerales bacterium
GGAGAGAGGTACCGTCGCCGGAGAGCCGCAGGAAACTCGGGGCGTTGGTATCGAGCAGCGCCTTGTTTGCCGGGAAGAGCACCTCGTAGGCGTGGGTGGAGCGCCACTGGGAGGGCCCGGTGCGGGTCGCACCGTTCCAGAAGGCGCTCTCGGCGATGAACGCGCACGAGTAGGCGTAGCTGGAGCCGATCCACGCCTCCTCGCCGGGGTATCGGAACGACGGGTGCAGCGGCTTGCCGTCGTAGTACTGCGGCGCAAGCGCGAGATTCCAGAACGCGTGCGCCTCGAAATAGCGAACGCTCACCGGCGCGTCGAACGGGTAGAACACCGTCTGCGTCGCGTCCGGCTCGGTCGGGAGAGGCCATTGTTCGGCGTAGTCGTGCGTGTAGACGCTGAAGACCTTGCCGTGCTGGGCGAGGTTCGAGAGCGCCAGCGTGTCCTTCGCGGAGCGACCGAGCCCCTTGAGCGACGGCGCGACCAGCGCCAGCAGCACCGCCAGGATTGCGATCACCAGCACGACCTCGACGAGCGTGAAGGCGCGCCGTGAGGACCGCACGGCTGCGTGACCAGTCGCCCTGCGCATCCGGGGGTCTCCTTCAACCAGGGAGCTTTCTGCGGCCGACGGTTCGGATCCAGATCCATGCACCGACCAGCAGCGCCAGCACGCCCCAACCGAACGGGCGAAACCCGCGTCCGGTCGCGCCCGGCGGCGACCCGTCATACGCCGGACCGACGGGCTGGTACTTCGAAGGCGAGGACTCGGCGCTCTCGCTGGTCAGGTTCGATACGAAATCGACGATGCGCCGGGGACGCACCTCGCCGCGGATGGGATCGGTCGCGCCCGGCGCCGGAACGGCGGCCACGCGCCGGACCTCGTCGAGCTCCACCGTCCGGCAGGCGATGAGTTCCCGTCGGGTCTTGACGCGCCCGTCCGCGTCGATGCGCTCGAAGCCGGCGACGGTGGACGAACCGCCGCACCCGTCGGGCGCAGCGCCCTCCAACACCCGCCACGTTTCGGCGACGACGGGCGCTTCGGCCTTGCCGGCCTCCGACGCAGCGGGTTCGAAGAACACCCAGCGCGTCACGCGCCCTTGCCCGGCGGCGGCGTCCCACGTGCCGTGGATCGTGTACCGGATGCGCCCGTTGTCTCTGGAACCGGACCGCCGCCACGAAGCGCCGTCGAGCAGCGCGGGCTCCAGGCGTGTGCCGGGCGCGCGGGTGATCGACAGGCCCTGTGTCAAGAACTGCTCGACGGTGCGCCGGGCCTCGCCGCCCAGATCGGCGTAGTCGTAACCGGGGGGCGGCTGGCCCGCGGGCACGATGCCGAGCTGGCCGCTGGTCAGACTCCAGACCACGTTCCCGCTTTGGCCGACATCGTGAAACTCCTGCGGATTCGCGGGCGCGACGTCTTTCTCCCGCCCGGTACTCTCGCACAGCCGCCACGCACCTTCAGGCCCGACGATCAGGCGCATCTCGGACACCGGGCGGCCGTGGTCGCGGAGTATCTTGAGATTGTCGAGGAGCGCACGCTTGGGGTGGTCGGGTTTTCCGGCGACCTCGGTTTCGAGCGCGGGGATCTGCTGAGCGTCCCGCACATCTCCCCAGACCACGCGAAACACAAACTCATGTCCGGCCTCTGGAGACGGCTGCTGCTGCGCCGTCGCGGCGAACCACGACTCGAGCGCGCTCACGTCGGCACTGCCGGTCGTGCAGAATGCATGAACGACTATTAACACAGAAATAGTTGCGAACACGAAACAGATGTAACCGAGACGGCGACAAATTGCAAGTCGCTAACTCAGCACTCTCTGCAACTCCGCCTCCGTCGTCAGCCCCAGACCCATCTTCTCTCGCCCGTCGTCCATCATCGTGCGCATCCCGCTCTCGCGGGCGGCCTCGGCGAGCGTCACCGCGTCCGCGCCCTGCGCCGTCAGGCGGCGCAGCGTGTCGTTCATCTTCATGATCTCGTACACCGCCAGGCGCCCGTAGTACCCCGTGCCCAGGCACTTCTCGCACCGCCCCTGGAAGCCCGTGCCCGTGCCGCTGCCCTTGCAGGTCTGGCACGAGCGGCGGACCAGTCGCTGTGCGAGCGTCGCGAGCAGCGTGCTCGTCACCAGGTACGGCTCGATGCCGATATCGATCAGTCGCGGGATGGCGCTGGGCGCATCGTTGGTGTGCAAGGTCGCCAGCACCAGGTGGCCGGTGAGCGAGGCCTGCACCGCCAGCTGCGCCGTTTCCTTGTCGCGGATCTCGCCCACCAGGATCACGTCGGGGTCCTGGCGCAGGAGCGCGCGGAGGCCGGCGGCGAACGTCACGCCGCGCTTCACGTTCACCTGCGTCTGGCTGATGCCCTCGAGGTGGTACTCGACGGGGTCCTCGATGGTCATGACGTTGCGGCTGGAGCGATCGACCTTCCCGAGCGCGCCGTAGAGGGTGGTGGTCTTGCCGCTGCCGGTGGGGCCGGTGACGAGGATGATGCCCGTGGTCTTGTTGATGAGTTCGAGCATCTCGCCCTGCATGGCGCGGGTCATGCCGACCTCGTCGAGCGAGAGCTGGGTCTGGCTCTGGTCGAGCATGCGGAGCACAATGCGTTCGCCGTAGACCGTCGGGATGACCGAGAGGCGGATGTCGACCTTGCGGTTGCCGACGCGGACCGTCGAGTGCCCGTCCTGCGGGCTGTGGCGGTTGGCGATGTCGAGTTCGGTCATGACCTTGAGACGGGAGGAGATCGCCGCGGCCAGCGCGAGCGGGGGGCTGAAGGCGTCCACGAGCATGCCGTCGATGCGGTAGCGGATGACGAGCTTGCTCTCCATGGGGTGGACGTGGATGTCGCTGGCGCGCCGGCGCAGGGCCTCGAAGAGGATCATGTTCACGAGCCGGATGACCGGCGTCTGACGCGCCAGTTGCAGCAGGTCGGTGGAGTTGCGGACGATGCCGGCGGCGGACTCGATGGCGCGCTCGTCGAGGGGCATCTCCTCGACGATCTCGGTGACGAGGTCCTGCTTCTGCTCGTAGCCGCGGTTGATGAGGTTGGCGACGGCGGCGCGGGGCGAGAGGACCAGTCGCACGGGCATGCCGAGACGGTCCTCGAGCATGTTGAAGACCGCCGGCTGCATGGGCTGGGCGGTGGCGCAGGTCATGACCAGCCCGTCGCTCTCGAGGCCGGCGACGAGCCGCTCGCGCGCGAGCGCGGGGGGGACGAGTTCGTAGAAGCGTGCGGCGCTCTCGTGGAATCGGGGCTCGAGGTCGAGGGCCAGGCCGGTGCGCTTGCTGAGGCGCGCCAGCGCGGTGTGCTCGTCGAGCGCGAGCATCGAGAGCATCACGTCCCACGGCTCGTCGTCGCTGCCGGGGAGCTGCGCGAAACTGCGCAACTGGTCGGGCTTGAACTCCAGAAGGCCGAACTGCTCGCTGACGCGCACCAGGTCGGCGGAGGCCGGGCCCGCGCCGGGCGCGCCGGCGTCGACCCCGCCTGCGCGGACGCCGCC
>CALMQD010000401.1 GCA_937871415.1 uncultured Phycisphaerales bacterium
TTCATGGACGTGGGGAGCAACGCGCCGTTCGCGATGGCCAGCGCGCTGGGGCTGGGTTTCCTGGCGCGGGGCGCGCGGGAACAGCGCATGAGCGTGGTGGGGGGTGGGGGAGCGGGCGCGCGACTGATGCGGATCGACCTCATCGCGCTCACGCTGGTGTTCCTGGGCATCGGGTTCACGTGCGCGGGGTCGTCGTACTACCACCTGTTGCCGTGCAACGAGCGTCTGTACTGGGACCGCTTGCCGATGGTCCTGACGTTCGTGGGCCTGCTGGTGGTGCTGATCGCGGAGCGCGTGAGCCCGAGGACGGCGGCGTGGCTGATGGCGCCGCTGCTGCTGGCGGCATTTGCGAGCGTCACGCACTGGCGGGTGACGGAGGCGGCGGGGCGGGGCGATCTGCGGGCGTATTTCTTTGTCGAGGGTGCCGCGCTCGTGAGCGTGCTGCTCATCGTCGCGCTCTACCCGGCGCGGTACCTGCCGACGCGGAAGTTGATGATCGGCCTGGCGTGCTACGGGCTGGCGGTGCTCTTCGAGCAGTTAGACAAGCCGGTGTGGAATCTGCTGAGTTCACTCGGGGTTGAACTGGTGAGCGGGCACACGATCAAGCACCTGTGGGCTTCGGCGGGGGCGCTGGTGCTGGCGTGGGCGGTGCGCAGCGAGCGGGTGGCCGTCGGGGGGTGGCCGAGCGCGGGGAGGGGGAGCGGGTGATTGGCGGCGGGGCGGGGGCGTGCTAGCGTGTGGTCAGGATGGGCCTGACGACGCTGTATGTCGATTTCAACTCGTACTTCGCCTCGGCGGAGCAGCAGTTGACGCCGCGCCTGCGCGGCAGGCCCATCGTGGTTGCGCCGGTGACGAGCGACAGCGGGTGCTGCATCGCGGTGAGCGTGCAGGCGAAGAAGGTGGGGATCAAGACGGGGATGCGGGTGTTCGAGGCGCGCCGGCTGTGCCCGGAGGTGGAGGTGGTGGACTCGCGCCCGGGCGAGTACGTGAAGATGCACCACCGGCTGCTGGAAGCGATCGAGACGTGCCTGCCGATCGAGGCGGTGTGCTCGATCGACGAGGTATCGTGCAAACTGGGCGCGGGGCAGCGCGAGGAGGCGCAGGCGACGGCGCTGGCGCAGCGCGTGAAGGCGGCGGTGCGGCAGCGCGTGGGCGAGGTCATGACCTGCTCGATCGGCCTGGCGCCCAACCGGTTTCTGGCCAAGGTCGCGACGGACATGCGCAAGCCCGACGGGCTGGTGGTGATCCGTGAGGCGGAGTTGCCGCGCTGCTTGTTCGGACTGGAACTGCGCGACCTGCCGGGCGTCGGGCCGAACATGGAGAAGCGTCTGCGCGCGGGCGGGGTGAACTCGGTCGAGGAACTGTGCGCGCGGAGCGAGAACCAGATGGAGCAGTTGTGGGAGTCGGTGGTGGGGCGGCGGTGGTACCGCTGGCTGCGGGGCGAGGACTTTGACGAGGGGCCGCCGAAGAAGCGGTCGATCGGGCACCAGCACGTGCTGGCGCCGGAGAAGCGCGACGAGGCGCAGGCGCGGGCGATTGCGCAGAGGCTGCTGCTCAAGGCGGCGGCGCGGATGCGGTCGCTGGGCTACTGGGCCGGGCGGGTGACGGTGGGCGTGAGTTTGGAGCCGGTCGGCTGGTCGCGTGGGCGGGGCGCAGCGGCGACGGGCAATGGAGGCGGGGGGGGTGGCGGGGGTGGGGGGGGTGAGAAAGGAGGGGGCGAGGGCAAGGTCAACGTGGGGACGTTCATCCGCGACGGCGGGCGCCACGCCGAGACGGCGAAGACGGAGAACGCGCCGCCTGTGTCGGGCGGAGTGTCGATCGGGTGGGGCGGGGCGCGGCGCGAGAGTTGGCACGCGACGGCGCCCCTGCCGCACGGGTGCCAGGACTCGCTGCGGCTCTTGGAGGAGTTTGCGCGGCTGTGGTCGCAGCGTCCGGCGGGGCGTGTGCGGCTGGTGGACGTGACGTTCAGCGAACTCATCAAGGAGAGCGACGTGACGCCGCCCTTGTTCGAGGCCGAGCGCAAGCGCGTGCAGCTGAGCAAGGCGATGGACGAGATCAACTCGCGCTACGGGCGGCACGCGGTGTACACGGGGGGCGTGCACGAGGTGCGCGACCAGGCGCGCGGCGGCATCGCGTTCCGGTCGATCCCGGACCTGGATTTTTCGGACAGCGTGGAGTGAGGTCGGCGCGCCGCGTGCGCAAGCCGGTTGTCACGGCGCGCTGAGCGCCGTCACGGGGTCGAGTTCGTCCCAGCTGGCCTGCTGCGAGCCGTGCCAGGTCATGCGCCCGGGCTCGTACTTCTTGAAGCGGTCGACGTGCCCGTCGAGGAAGAGGACGTTGACCGGGCCCTTGTGGGGCTTGAGGGAGTCGGGGGCGAAGAGGCCGTCCCACCGCGCATCGTCGGGGTCGCAGTTGGGGGCCTTGGGCGAATCGCCGTAGGGCGCGGAGAGGAGCGTCTTGTTCGTCGCGTCGCTCAGGACGATGAACTGCGAGTTGAGCGCGACCATGTTCACGGAGTAACTGGAGAACATGCCCTCGTTGGCGGCGGCGGCGGGGCCGAGGTTTCGGTAGTTCAGGTAGCGCGAGAAGCGCGACTGCAGGAAGTAGGCGTAGGGCACTTCCTTGAACTTCACGCCCGGGTCGCGCATGCACTCGAGGGCTTCGAGGGGGGGGGCGAGGAGTTCGACCCAGCCCGGGCCGGGTGTGTCGTCGCCGGTGCCGTCGCCGCCGAAGGTGTGCCACGCGGACCAGTGCGGCGAGAGTTCGCGGTTGGCGTCGGCGTACATCGTGAAGGCCTGGCCGATGGAGCGCTGGTTGACGCTGCACGCCGTCGTCTGGGCGGCGGTGCGGGCGGAAGAGAGGGCGGGGAGCGTGAGGGAGACGAGGACGCCGATGATGGCGATGACGACGAGGAGTTCGACGAGCGTGAACCCGGGTCGAGGGCCCCTTGCGCCCGCGGAATCGCGACCTCCGGCGTGCGCCGGTGGGTGCGTGCTCGTCGCGGCGTGGTTCATGTGAGTTCCTCGATCGCTCGGAGGATGGTGTCGACGCCGATGATCTCGCATCGCGGTTGGGCGTCGCGGCCCACGCTCTTACCCGCGTGCGCGGGCTTGAGTTCCGCATCAAGGGGCTTGTGGCCGCGGGCCGGGCCCGGCGCGGGTTCCGCGGCCAGGCCGACACTCGTGTTTGCAAGCGGTTCGGCCTGGGCGGACGCTGGGTCCAGCCTTCTCGGCCCGGTTTCGTCTCCGCCCGCTTCCTTTTCTTCGGCGCGGGCTCGGTTCGACGTAAGGCCCGGCGGCGAAGCACGCTCGCGCGACGCTTCGGCCGACCGGGCTGACGCTTCTTCATACGCACGGGGCGAGCCGGCGGTTCGACTCTCGACGACGGATCGCAGGGCGCTCCGGGCGGCGCGCGCCTGCGAGGCGGGCACGAGCAGGCGGCGGCAGCCGAGGCGCGCGGCCTCGGCGACACGCATCTCGATCTGCGTCACGGCGCGGACTTCGCCCCCGAGGCCGACCTCGCCGATCGCCGCGGTCCCGGGCTCGAGCGCGCGCCGGTAGTGCGCGCCGGCGATGGCGATGAGGACGGCGAGATCGGCGGCGGGCTCGACGACGCGGATGCCGTGCGCGCTGCTGGCGAAGACGTCGCGGTCGGCGAGGCGCAGTTCGGCGTGCTGTTCCAGCACGGCGATGATCATGGCGAGGCGGTTGGCGTCGAGGCCGGAACTCTTGCGCTTGGCGCTGCCGAGGAAACTCGTGGCGGTCAGCGCCTGGAGTTCCACGAGCATGCAGCGCGTGCCGGTGACGACCGGGCAGATGGCCGAGCCGACCTTGCGCTTGCCCGCGTGACCGAGGGATTCGAGCAGCGATGCGCCGAGCCCGCCCGCGGCTTCGCGCAGGCCCTGGCCGGTCATCTCGAAGACGCCGATCTCGAGCGTGGTGCCGAAGCGGTTCTTCACGCCGCGGAGAACGCGGTGCGCGTGGTAGCGGTCGCCCTCGAAGTAGAGGACGGCGTCGACGAGGTGTTCGAGCAGGCGCGGTCCGGCGAGCTGGCCGTCCTTGGTGACGTGCCCGACGAGCACGATCGCGATGCCGCTGACCTTCGCCAGGTAGACCAGTTCGGCGCAGCAGCGGCGGAGCTGCGCGACGCTGCCGGGCGAAGCGGGCAGGTCGGCCTTGTAGATCATCTGCACGGAGTCGATGACGAGCACGCGCGGCAGGACGCGGCGCACCTGCTCGACGATCCGCGCCAGGTTCGTGTCCGCCAGCACGTACAGGTTGTCCTCGCCCCCGACACCCAGGCGCTGCGCCCGCATGCGCACCTGCTCGGCGCTCTCCTCGCTCGACACGTAGAGCACGCGGCAGTCTCCACCCTGCCCGCTGCCTTCCAGCGCCGCGGGCCGGTCCTTTGCCGGCGCGGCGTGGTCCGATCGGTCCCGGTCGCCTCGGCCGGCGGCGAGTTTGCCCGCCGCCTGGAGCATGAGCGTGCTCTTGCCGATGCCCGGGTCGCCGCCGACGAGCACGACGCTCCCCGCGACGAGCCCGCCCCCGAGCACGCGGTCGAGTTCGCCGATGCCGGTCGAGATGCGACCGCGGGCGTCGGCGTCGTGCTCGATCTGGCTCATGGGGCGCGCCGTGGTGGCGGCGGGGACGGCGGCGGTCACCTCCGCCGCGGCTTCGGCGAGCGTGTCTTCGGCGCTCACGCCCGCGCCGCCCGGGCCGGGCTTGTGGGCGATCGCGCCTTGCCAGGCCTCGATGAGCCCGCGCTGCGGGTCGCGCGAAGCGGAGCGGTCGACGGTCTCCTGCTCGAGCGCGCCCCAGGCGCCGCAGTCCGGGCACTTGCCGATCCAGCGCTGTTGCACGCCGCCGCAGGCGCGGCAGACGAAGACGGTCCGGGGCTTGGCCATGCCTCATGCTACCGCGCGCCCGCGCGGGAGGAGCCGCCGGCGCGCGATCAATCCCTACGATTCACCCGCGAGCGAACGGAGCGATCGCTCGTTCGTCCGGCGTCTGCACGAGGCATGACCGACACCCCGCCCGACAACCCCGCGATTCCGCCCGGACCGCCGGCCTCGGCGCCGGGCCCGTCCGCGGCCCCCCCGCGCAAACGCCGGCTGCGCTGGCACATCGCCCGGTGGGCCGTCCGCGCGTGCGTCGGCGGTCTGCTGCTGGGCGTGCTCGGGGTGCTGCTGCTCATGCGCTCGCCGGTGGTCGGGCGCATGGTGCGCGAGCAGCTCGCGACGCTGACCGATGCGCGGCTCGACGCCGGGGCGATCTACCTGTCGATCGACGGTCGGCTGGTCATCGACAAGCCGGTGCTGCGCGTCCCGGGCATCGACGGGCCCGCGGGCGAGGTCGTCAGCGCGGAACGGATCGTCGTCGACCTGGACTGGCGGCGCTGGCGCCAGGGGGACATCACCCCGACGGCGCTGCGGCTCGAGTCGCCGGTGCTGCGCGTTTCGCAGTCGCTCGACGACCAGAGCATCAACCTCGCCGGGCTTGCGCCGAAGCGACCCGGGGGGGGCGGGGGAGCCGGGGGGACCGGCGCGGGCGGGGCAGGAGGCGCCGGAGCGCCGCGCCCGCCGCAGATCGACCTTATCGACGGCAAGATCGAGTTCGCGGAGTACTCGCCGAACCGGGCGATCTTCGCGGCCCAGGTCGTCGCGCCGGACACCGTGGCGACGGCGGCCTGC
>CALMQD010000402.1 GCA_937871415.1 uncultured Phycisphaerales bacterium
GTTTGTTTTGGCAGACCCTCCACGAGCGTCGCGCCACTTGGCACAGTGAGATCCAGATCCACCGAGGCCGGCTGACCGAGCTGCGAATCGAGCGTGGCGAGAAGTTCCAGCGCCTTGCCGGCGGGTTGCTGTGGGCCGGTCAACGACAGCACAAATGGGGCCTGCATGTGCCGCAGTGGCGGGTCGTGCAGACGACGTGCTTGCGCCCGCCCATGGGGGCGTTGAGCGCGGGGAGATTGCGCGAGCCCGCGGCGTCGCGCGGCGAGGTGCTGCCGGCGCCGGGTGTGCGGCCCTTGCCGGTTCCTCCCGCGCTTGGGCGAGGCCTTTGCGCAGGGGCTTGCGGTTGGCGCGCCGGAACGGCGCGCGCCGCGGCGGGATGCGGGGGCGAGGTTGGCGGGTTCCTCGGCGTCATGCCGAGGTCCTATCGGGCGTTCGCGGGAGTGATTGAAGGGGGGCGGGAAGGAAAGAGCCACGAAGCCGCGGGGCCACGAACGGGAAGACCGAAGAGACGGAGTGGAAGTGGAAGCGAATGAAAAAGGCACCGGTCGAGGGACCGGTGCCTGTGGGTGAGCGAGATGTCGAAGACTGGTGGTGGGACTCAGAGCTTGAGGCCGGCGAGGCCGCCGCCGTCGTCGTATCCCTTGCCGAAGCCGCCCTTGAGCCCGGTGTCCTGCTTGGCCTTGGCGTGTTCGCGGAGGCGGCGGAGGGCCGGGGTCTCTTTCTGGATCTCCTCGGGCGTGCGCGTGGGGCGGTCCTTGTCGCCCTTGCGAGCGGGGGCCGCGGGGGCCTCGATGAGCGCCTTGAGGCTCAGCGAGATGCGCCGCGAGTCGGGGTCGATCTTGAGGACCTTGGCCTGGACGACCTGGTCCTGCTTGAGCATTTCCTGCGGGTGGTTGACGCGCCGGTGGGCGATCTCGGAGACGTGGACGAGTCCCTCGACACCGGGGGAGAGTTCGACGAAGGCGCCGAAGTCGGCCAGACGCGTGACGCGCCCGCCGACGGTCGCGCCTTCCTTGATGTCGGCGACGGCGGTGGTGAAGGGATCGGCGGCGAGCTGCTTCATGCCCAGGCTGATGCGGCTCTTGCGCATGTCCTGGTCGTTCCACTCGATCTTGAGGACGCGGACGCGGACGGCCTGGCCCTCCTTGAGGACCTTGCCGATGGCCTGCTCACCGAAGCCGATGCGGTCGTAGGTGAGGTCGGTGATATGGACGAGGCCGTCGACGCCGCCGATGTCGACGAACGCACCGAAGGGCATGATTTTGCGGACGACGCCGTCGAGGGTCTGGCCCTCGGCGAGGGTGTCCTTGAGTTTGCCGGCCTTCTCGCGGCGTTCGACCTCGAGCAGGTCTCGCCGGGAGAGGACGATGTTGCCGCGCCCGCGCTTGTCGAGCTGCGAGACCTGGCAGGTGAACTTCTCGCCGATGAGGACGGAGAGGTCGGGGATGCGTTCGAGCGAGACCTGCGAGGCGGGCATGAAGGCGCGGTGCCCGGAGACTTCGAGTTCCAGGCCGCCCTTGTTCACGCCGACGACGCGGGCCTCGACGGTCTGTCCGATCTCGAGGTTCTCCCACGCGGCCTTGACCACGGCGCCGGGGCGCGAGCAGACGTAGATCTGCTCGCTGGGCTCGAACTTCTCGACGACGACTTCGACCTCTTCGCCGACCTTGGGGAGAGCGTCTTCGGGCCAGCCCGAGCGCGGCGCGACGCCGAGGCTCTTGGGTCCGAACTCGAGGAAGACGTCGGTGGGGCCGACGCTGACGACGGTGCCCTTGCGGTGTTCGCGCCCGGCCTGCACGACGCGCGGGCCGTGCACGCGGGGCTTCTGCGCGCCGCCGATGGGTGTCACGCTGTGGTCGACGCTGGCCTGCGGACCCTTCTTCTTGCCGCCCCCACCACCACCCCCACCGCCGCCGGAAGGCGTGGGCCCCAGGCCGATGGCGGCCATGGCCTCATCGATCTCGGCCTGGGTCTGCGCATCGATGGACGTCGGCGCCGGGGCGGGCGACGGTGCGTGCGCGGGGGCCTGGCCGTTGGAGCCGGCGTGGTTGGATTCGGGTGACGCGTGAGATTGGGGGTCCATGGGTACGGTGGATTGAGAGGATGGAACGGGGCGGGAGGGGATGTGACCCGGCCTCAAGACCGGGAGGGGAAGTTTACGCCGCGTTCGAGCGCGCAGCGCGTCCGGGAACCGGGCGGCGGGGGCGGGGCGGGGTGCGCCCGTTTCACGGACGGGAAACGCGGCTCATGCCCGAACCAACGCCGATCACTTCTTGTCTTCCTTCTTCTTGTCGCCGCCGAAGGGGTTCTTGAGCGCATCGCCCACGCCCTTGGTGACATCTTCGATTTTTTTGCCGACGTCCTTGGCGGCCTCCTCGGCCTTTTTGCCGACGTCCTTTCCGAGGTTGTCGACGACGTTCTTGAGGTCGCCGGTGACCTGCATCGGCAGGTCCTTGAGGCCCGAGAGTTGGCCGAGTTGGCCCTGCAGGTCGCTGAGCAGTTCGCCGGGGAGGATGTCGCCGGCCTTCTGGGTCGCGGCGCCGAGCACGGCCTGCACGACGATGCTCACGAGTTCCTTCATCGTGACGCCGGTGCCCTGGACGCCGGTGCCGGTCTGGCCCACGTTGCTCAACTGGATCTTGTCGAGCGGGATGGTGAGTTTGGCGACCTGCGACAGCCCGCCGGCGTCGAGCATGTCGACGTGGATGGTGACGTTGGTGATCGAGAGGTCCTGGATGACGAACTTCTTCTCGGAGCCCGAGGGCTGGGGCTGGGGAGTGGGCGAAGAGCCGGACTCGAGTTTCTTGAGGTTGTCGAGGATGGTCTGGTAGTTGGCCTTGCCGCCGCGTTTCTCCAGGGAGACGTCGATAGCGTCGAGCGCGAGGCGCGGGAGTTTGACGACGGGCTGCTGGAGGGCGCTGTAATCGACCTTGACCTCGGCGTGTCCGAGGCCGAGGAAATGGGGCGAGGTGTAGCCGGCGCCGGCGGGGTTGGCGACGTCGAGCCCGTTGAGGCCGAACTCTCCGGAGAGCAGGCCGAGTTTCACGTCGTTGACCTTGGTGTCGACGCCGAGGGCGTAGGTGCCGCCCTGCTCGATGGCCTTCTTGGCGATCTGGTTGGCGTAGGCGCCGACGATGAGCGTTCCGGCGACGACGAGGACGAGCAGCAGGCAGACGAGGAAGATGCCGAGTTTGAGCAGTTTCTTCATGGCGCGACTCCGTGGGCCGGGCGCGCACTCACGGGGCGCCGGGATCGGTTATGGTAGTGGCATTCGGGGCCGGACCGCCCGCACCCCTGGCCCGGCCCGACGCCCTCTCCCGACACTCCCCGGGACGGGCGGATGGCCCGGCGCGACGCCGAGCGCGGCCGGACCCAGACTATTTCCACAGGAGGCCCGCGTCATGAAGTCGGTTCTGTCACTGGTTTCGCTCGT
>CALMQD010000403.1 GCA_937871415.1 uncultured Phycisphaerales bacterium
CTCCGTCGCTTCGTCGCTTCGTCGCTTCGTCGCTTCGTCGCTTCGTCGCTTCGTCCCTTCGTCGCTTCGTCGCTCTTTCCTTTCCTTCGTGGCTTCGTGGCTCTCTCCTCTTTCCTTCTTCTTATCTCCGCCCCGCCGTCATGTCCGTCACTTCATTCGACCGCAGCCCGTCCCTCAGGAACGTCCCGTCCGTCGCGTTCACGCTCCCGTCCAGGTTCACGTCCGTGTTCCCCGCGTACCACACGTACAGGTCTTCGACGTTGACCTGGCAATCCCCGTTCACGTCGTAGTCTCCCGCCGAGACCACCGGCGCAAACCCCGTCACCACCAGCCCCTTCACCGGCACCACCCGCGCGGGCGTGTCCGGGTCGTCCGAGTTGATCGTGACCGTGCCCGTCTTGCACCCCGGCGTCAGCGTGCTCATCGTCAGCGTGTGCGCGTTCGACCCCGCGCTCGCGCTCTCGTTGAACGTCCCCCCGGGCGCCGTGAACCCCGCGCTCGCCGACAGCGTGTACGTCAGCGCGTCGATCCCCCACCCCGTCCCGTCCTTCGAGTACAACGCCACGTTCGCCGAGTTCGTCACCGTCAGCGTCCGCTGCGGCGAAGACGCCCCCACCGACACCACCCCGAAGTGGATCGGCGCCGGCGCGTTCACCTTCGCCGGAACCTGCAGGTCCAGGAACACCGGAAGGTGCCCCGTCGCGCCCCCCGTCGAGTTGATCAGCGCCTGCGCGATCGTCGGGCCCACCATCGTGTTCCCCGTCGTCGTCAGCGGCAGGTTGAAACTCGTCCCGTCGTTGCCCCACGCGCGGTACGAGTGGTTGCTGTCGTTCCACGTGCTCGTCGAATACGCCGCGAAAATGTTCCCCCCCGGCGCGCCCGGCATGTAGTCCAGCCCCTGCTGGTTCCGCAGCGTCGCCGAGATCAGCAACTGGTCGTGCCGGTCGTCCATCCCGCCCGAACCGAACGGGTCCTGCGTGTGCACGAACCGGAAGCTCCCGTTGTTGTTCCACGTCCCCGGCGTGTTGATCGGATCCAGGAACTGCCCCGCCCCCGCCGACACCATCGCCTGGTACGCCGCCGTCGTCGAACTCTGCTCGTTCGTGTCGCCCCCGAAGATGTAGTGCGCGCCCGCCGGCAGCGTCGCCGCGTCGTCGCGGATCCGCTGCGCCTCCAGCAGGCGCCGGTTGTCATCCCCCGACCCGCTCTCCTGCGCCTTCCAGTGCCCCGCGTAGATGTAGAACTCCGCCCCAGCGCCGCTGTACCCCGCCAGACGCACCTGCCACCGCTGGTTGTCCCGCGGCGGGCCGCTCACGCCCGTCCCCTCGCTCAGCGTCACCACCCCCAGGTACGTGAACCGCGACGTGCGATAGAACATCGCGTTGTCCGTGTCGCCCCCGTTGGCCACGAACGGCGCCGCCGCCCAGTCCCCCGGCGAACCCGGCGCGCCGTTGAGGATGTTCAGCAGGTTCGTCACGCTCGACGCCCCCAGCATCTCCTCCACCACGATCAGGTCCGGAGACATCGACCGCCCGCTGAACGTTCCGTAGAAGCACTGCTGCAGGTCCGACACGCGCCCGCTCGAGTAGTTCGTGATGTTCCACTGCGCGATCCGCACCTGCGCCTGCGCGATGCCGCACGCGGCGCCCACCGCCAGCGCACACGCCGCGCCGAACACACCCGCCCGCACGCGCGCCCTCACGCCCACCTCCGCGCTCCCTTCGCTCACGTCACTCTGGTTCACGTCTTGGTGCTTCAATGCCGCTCCTCACGTTGTCTTCGTCGCACAGTCTTCGTGGCACAGTCTTGGTGGCACAGGCGTCCCGCCTGTGCATGAATCGGCCTCCGCCTGCCTTCACCGGTGCCTGATGCCCGGTGCCTGATGCCCGGTGCCTGATGCCCAGCGCCTGGTCCCTTCCGCCCGCTAACGATGCCTCCCCGCCGCCGGTCCCGCCACCGACGATCCGTCAATCTCCCAAGAATTGCCGCCGCCTGTCGGCTGAACCCGCGCCCGCCGACGCGAGCGCGCCCGACTTCTTCGTCGGTTCGCCGCTCCCACGGGTTCGGTGCGCAAGCGCTTCGTCTATAGTAGCGAGCGGCCTTTTCCTCTCGCCCCAGTTGCGGGAATTCCCCGTTGAAACCCAGCAAGCCCCATAAAATCGTGCTCGCCTACTCCGGCGGGCTGGACACCTCGGTCATCCTCCCCTGGCTCAAGGACCGCTACCCCGGCGTCCAACTCGTCGCCTACGCCGCCGACCTCGGCCAGGGCGCGGGCGAACTCGACGGCATCGAGGCCAAGGCCCGCAAGTCCGGCGCCGACGAGGTCATCGTCGAAGACCTCCGCCGCGAGTTCGCGCGCGATTACTGCTTCCCCATGCTCCGCGCCCACGCGATCTACGAGCAGGACTACCTGCTCGGCACCTCCATCGCGCGCCCCCTCATCGCCAAGGGTCAGGTCCTCGCCGCACGCAAGACCGCCGCCGACGCCGTCAGCCACGGCGCCACCGGCAAGGGCAACGACCAGGTCCGCTTCGAACTCACCTACATGGCCCTCGCCCCCGACCTCCAGATCATCGCCCCCTGGAAGGATCCTTCCTTCGAACTCACCAGCCGCGAGGCCGCCGTCGATTACGCCCAGCGCAAGGGCATCCCCATCGCCCAGAGCAAGGAAAAAATCTACTCCCGCGACCGCAACCTCTGGCACTGCTCCCACGAGGGCGCCGAGATCGAGCACCCCGACCAGCGCGTCAACGACCGCGTCTGGCTCATGACCTCCTCCCGCCGCGACGCGCCCATCACGCCCCAGACCGTCAAGGTCCGCTTCAACCGCGGCGTCCCCGTCGCCGTCGACGGCAAGGAACTCGCGCCCGAAGAGATCATCGCCACCCTCAACCACCTCGGCGGCATCCACGCCGTCGGACAGGTCGTCATGGTCGAGAACCGCCTCGTCGGCATGAAGAGCCGCGGCGCCTACGAGACCCCCGGCGGCACCATCCTCTACCAGGCCCACAAGGCCCTCGAGCAACTCTGCCTCGAACGCGACACCCTCCACTTCAAGCAGCA
>CALMQD010000404.1 GCA_937871415.1 uncultured Phycisphaerales bacterium
GGAAGATGCGGGACTGGCGGGTGTGCGCGAGGGTCGCGAGGCGCGGGACGAGCTTGAGGCGGTAGACGGCGCCGTCGCCGTTCGCGAGGACGCTCTCGATGCGCGCGGAGGCGAGGAGTCCGGCGATCTGGCGGACGCCGCCGGCGCTGTGGATCGCCGGGCGGCGCCGCCGGGCCGCCGCGCACCCGCTGCTGCCGACCGTCGCGCAGATGCCCCGGCTGGCCCGTTCGGCGCGCCAGCGGTTGATGTGGACGCCACCGGTGCTCCGAGCGGCGGCGCTGGTGCTACTGGCGGTGGCGATCGCCCGACCCCGCGAGGGGCTGGGCCACGTTCAGACCTCGACCGATGCGGTCGCGGTGCAGGTCGTCATCGATCGCTCGGGCTCGATGCGCTACGAGATGGAGATCGACGGTCAGCTCAAGTCTCGCCTCGAGGTCGTGAAACGGGTTCTCAAGGACTTCCTGACGGGCAATGGGCGCGACCTGCCGGGCCGCGCATCCGACCTGATCGGGCTCGTGACCTTCGCCAAGTTCGCCGAGACCGCCTGCCCGCTCGTGCGCGACCCGAAGGCGGTGAGCGATCTGGCCCAGGCGCTCGAGCCCGCGATGCAGAACATCGAGGACGGCACGGCGATCGGCGACGGTCTCTCGCTCGCGGCGGCGCGTCTGCACACCGCCGAGCAGGAAATGAAGTCTCGCTTCGACGCATCGGACCCGGACCAGGTGCGGATCAAGTCGAAGATCATCATCCTCCTGACCGACGGCGAGCAGAACGCGGGCGAGAAACTGCCCGACGAGGCCGCGGCGATCGCCAAGGACTGGGGCATCCGCGTGTACACGATCGGCATCGGAGCCGGCGCTTACGCGTACGAGACCGTGCGCGACCCGTTCTTCGGCGAGCGGCGCGTCCGCGTGCCGTCGACGGTCAACGAGGAGTCCTTGCGCTCGATCGCCGAGACCACCGGCGGCAAGTACTTCCGCGCTCAGGACGGCGAGGCGCTCCGGGCGATCTACCGCGAGATCGATCAGCTCGAGAAGACCACCGTTCGCACCGTCGAGTACACCGATTACGCGGAGGAGTTCCGGCCGTGGGCGCTCGGCGCCGCGTCGCTGGTCCTCCTCGAAGGAGTTCTGTCGGGCCTGTGGCTCAGGAGGACCGCGTGAGGTTTCTGGAGCCGCTCCAACTGTGGTGGATTGCGGGTGCACCGCTCGTGCTGCTGCTGGGCTGGTGGGCGTTCGAGCGCTCGCGAGCCGGGCTCGCGCGGTTCTTCGGCGGCGCCGACGCCCGGTCCCGCCCCTGGGCCCCCCACTCCTCGCGTGCACGGACGCTGGTCCGGTCGGTGTTGGTCGCGGCGTCTGTCGCTTGCCTGGGTGTTGGGCTGGCGCGTCCCGCGTACAACCCCAAGCCCCAGCCGGTGCAGCGCTCCGGACGCGACGTGGTGTTCCTCGTCGATGTGTCTCGCTCGATGCTGGCGACCGACCTGCGTCCGTCTCGGCTCGAACGCGCCAAACTCGCCGTGCAGGATGCGCTCGAAGCGGCGCAGGGCGAGCGCGTCGGGGTGGTCGCCTTCGCCGGTTCGGCGGTTGTGAAGTGCCCGCTCACCACCGACTTTGCGTTCGCACGGCTCGCGATCGACAACCTGAGCCCTGAAAGCGTCTCCCGCGGCGGCACGGCGATCGGCGACGCCATCCGCACAGCGCAGACGCTGCTCGAGTCCGACAGCCAGGACGCCGCGCCGGGGGTCGACCTGTCGCGTTACCGCGACATCGTGATCTTGACCGACGGCGAGGACCACGAGACCAACCCGCTCGAAGCGGCGCGAGAAGCGGCCAAGGGCAACATCCGCATCATCACGATCGGCCTGGGCTCGGATGTCGCGGGCGCGCCGGTACCGGCCGGACGCTCGGTGCTGGAGTACGAAGGCCAGGTCGTCAAGAGCCGCATGAACCCCGACTCGCTCCGCCAGATCGCCGAGGCCACGCCCGGCGGCAGGTTCTTCAACGTCGGCACGGGCTCGATCGAACTCGACAGCGTCTATCGCCGGTTGATGCGGGAGGCCGAGCAGCGTTCGTTCGAGAGCGCCCCGGCGATGAAGTACACCGAGGCGTTCCAGGCGCCGCTCCTCGCTGCGTTCGCGTTCCTGGTCGTCGAGCCGCTGCTCTCCGGCCGCCGCTCACCTCGCGCCCCGCGCCCGCACACGGCCGTGGACACCCAAGGGGGTGCAGCATGAAACGATTTCCCGTGCTTCACCGTGCCATCCGGCTCGGCGCAATCGGTGTGGCTGTCGCGGTCGCCTGCCCCGGGGCGCGTGCGGAGGGCCCGCCGAGCGGAGACAGCCCGATCGATGCGCGCCAAGCGTTCGATGCCGCCGCACAGTTGCAGCGCGAGGGCAAACTGCCCGAGGCCCGCGCGGCGTTCCAAGCGCTCGCGGCGGACGGAACGGCGTCGGGCAAGGACAACGGCGACCTTCGCGCTCGCGCGCGCCTGAACGCCGCGGCCATCGGGATCCAACAGGGGGGCGAGAACCTCAGCGCGGCGACGGCAGACCTGGGCGCGCTCGAGTCGTCCGACCGTCTCTCCCCCGACCTGCAGGGCCAGACCCAATACCTGCTGGGGCTGATCGAGCACGCGCAGGCCGCGGCGTTGGCCGAGAGCAAACCCGACGAGGCGATCGCGGGGCTGAAGAAAGCGGAACGACGCTTCCGGAACGCCGCGGCGCTGGCGCCGGATCTGGCCGGGGCCGCCAAGAACGTCGACCTGACGCAGCGGCTGATCGCCGCGATCGAGCAGGCCCAGAGGGAACGCGAGCAACAGAAACAACAGCAAGGCCAGCAGTCGAAGAGCCGGCAACAGCAGTCGGGCGATGGTCAGAAGCAGGAAGGCACGCAGGGCGACTCACAGGAACAGAACGGGAACCAATCATCGGACTCGCAGAAAGACCGCGGCGGTTCCTCCAAGGGGAATCAGGATTCTCGGCAGTCGGGCGCGCAAGATCAGCAGCAGTCCGGCGGAGACCAGGCCACCGGCGAATCCGGACAACAGCAGGCCGACGCAGCGAAGAACGGATCGAGGAACGCGCAGGATCTGGATCAACTTGCCAAGCTGGCGCAGGAGCAGCGGCAGGCGGCGGAGCAGTCACGCGGGACGCCCGCGGAACCCAAGCCGAGCGCGCAGCAGCAGGCGGAACAGCAGAAGGACCTGAGCGAACGGACTCGCAAAGCCGCCGAACAGATGCGTCAGCGCGCCCAGGAAGCCCAGTCCGAACACGAACGGCAGGCGCTGGAATCGGCGGCCGACAAGCTCGACCAGGCCAACGCGGCGCAGCACCAGGCGATGCAACGGATGGGCGAAGACGCCTCGCGGGTCGCCGACGCTCAGCAGCAGGCCGCGAACGACATTGC
>CALMQD010000405.1 GCA_937871415.1 uncultured Phycisphaerales bacterium
GAGCATGAACGGCAACAAGTACATCGCGATGTCGGTCCGGCGTTCGCTAGGTCTGCGCCCGGGCGAAGGGGACACGTACCTCGATCCCTACGGCGACCGGCAGCGCGAAGTCTGGGCGGCGTTCAAGGCCGACATGAGCGAACTGCCCCTCACCGATGCGCAGATCGACCGCATCGTCGAGGCGGCCAAGGCCATGTTCGAAGGCGTCGGCTGGATCAGCGAAGACCTGATGCCCAGCGCCGAGCACGCGGCGGTCTGACGCCGTACGCTCCGCGCCCATGGCGCAGCGTTCAACCCCCGCACGGTTCCCTTCGACCCCGGCCCGGCCGCCGATCGCCCGCGTGACACCCCTGGACCGCTTCCGACTCTACGAAGCGTGCGTTCAATCGCCGGGGTACGACGCACGGATGCTCGCGGCGATCCACGGCGGTTCAGGCCGGTTGGCCCCCCGAATCCTCGGCGAGGACTTCTGCGGCTCGGCCGCGCTGAGCCGCGCCTGGGTCGACCTAGACCCCAAGAACACCGCCATCGCCGTTGATCGCGACCGGGAGACGATCGAGGCGGCCATTGCGCTCAGCGGCGAGCCGTTCGATCGCTCCGGCCCGGGGCTGTCCTCGAACGCCGAAGAGCCGCTTGCGGGCGGGAGCGTCGACGACGCCGGCGGCCCGCGCTCGGCAATGACCTTCGTCCTCGCCGACGTCCTTCGTGCTCCGCGCTCCCCGCGTCCGGATGTCCTGTGCGCGCTCAACTACTCCATCGGCGAGTGGCACACGCGCGCGGACCTGAGCCGGTACCTGCGCGTGGCCCGCAAGCGCGTCGCGCCTTGCGGGGTGTTCATCGCCGATCTCTACGCGGGCACCGAGTCGATGCTCACCGGGGACACGCATCGGCTGATCGACCTCCCTCCGTGGGGCCGCGTGCGGTACACGTGGGAGCAGCGCCACGCCGATCCGCTCACGGGGCTGGTCGAGAACGCGATCCACTTTCACCTCGGGGCGTCGAAGGCCCGCGCCCAAGCGCGCCGGCACGCGCCGTCGCTGGAACTGCGGGACGCCTTTGTCTACCGCTGGCGGCTCTGGGGCATCCCCGAGCTTCGCGAGGCCATGCTGGAGGCGGGATTCCGGTCGACCCAGGTCTACCCGCGCCACGCCGAGGCGGTGGACGACCGCGGCCGATTCCACGCGGTGCCGCTCGCCGATCCCGACGAACTGCCCGAGAGTTTCAGTTGCTACGTCGTCGGGCGGGTGTGAATGAAGCCGCTCTGCGGGAGCCACGCCGGCGTTCAGGCCGAGCCGTCAGTCGAGCAGGCGTCGCGCATGCTCAACCAGGCAATCGACGACCTGCTGGAAGTTCAGCGCGCTGGTGTCGACGACGATGGCGTCTCCGGGGCGGAGGAGCCGGCCCGCGGAAGCGTCCGCCGCGTCGCGGTCGAGCAGTTGCTGCGCGATGGTTGCGAGCGTGGGCACGGGTTCGCTCGTGCCGAGGTGGTTGCGCCGGCAGAGCATCTGGTCGCGGCGGCGCTTGGCGCGGATCATGGGGTCCGCGTCGAGGAAGAACTTGACGGGCGCGCCGGGGAAGACGATCGCGCCCTGGTCGCGCCCCTCGGTCACCAGGCGGGGATGATCGACCGCGATCTGGCGCTGCTTGGCGACCATGATCGCCCGGAGCGCGGAGATGCCGGCGATGGGCGAGACGATGCCCGTCACGTCGTCGTCGCGGATGCGCTCCATCACGTCCCGTCCGTTGCAGGTGAGCGCTGGCGGGTCCTTGGACCAGTCGAAGGCCATCGCGGTGCGCTCGACGACGCCGATAAGCCCGTCCTGCACGGCTCGGTCGTACCCGTCGACCTGACCGGGCTTCACCAGCCCGCTCTCGAGCGCCAGGAGGGCCGCCGCACGGTACATCGCCCCCGTGTCCAGGAAATCAAACCCCAGAGCCTTGGCCACACCGTGTGCGACCGAGGTCTTGCCGGTGGCGGCGGGCCCGTCGATGGTGATGATGGCCTGGCTGGTCATCGTCCTCCCGGTGCGAACGAGCCCGTCCACGACCCGCACTTGAACCGGCGAACGCAGCGGCCGGTCGAGAAGCCCCGCCCCCTGCACCTGAACCTGCAACTGCACAGACTCATCCTTGGGCGTGCTCGCCGGCCCGGTCGCCAAGGGTGAGTAGGCGGTCATGATTCGGCGACCTCCAGGCCCAGCGCCGATTCGAGCACCTGGCGCATGAGGCGGAGGCCCTCCTCCGGCTCGCCATCGCCGCGATACTCCAGCGCGAGGGTCCCAGTGTACCCGACCGAGGCGACCGTCTTGGCAAACTCCTCCAGGTTGTACGACTCGTGGACAAACTCGGACTTCTTCTTCCCGGGGGTGAAGTTCAGGGCCGAGGCGGTCACCGCCTGGGCGTAGGGCACCAGGCGCCGCAGGTACATCAGGGGGTCCGGCGCTCGTGAGGCGGTCTGGAAGTCCGGGAGGGTGCCGATGCGGAACCCGCCGACTTTCTTCACCAGTTCGGTGAGTCGGTCGGGATCGTTCGTCAGTCCGTCGTGCGGCGCGATCAGGACGTTCACGTCCATCTTGTCGGCCTTCTTGAGGACCTCGCGGATCCGCTCCGCGGCGTAGTCGAAGGCGTCGGCGTGGTCGTCGTTCACGATCTTCATCGCGACCGAGTTGCACCCCAAGCGGCTGGCCGCCTGAACCACGCGTGTCATCCGTTCTACCCCGGTGGCCCCCTTGGCCTCGTCGAGCGTGGCCATCGGCTGGGGCTCGCTCTCGATGAGCACCAGGCAGGGGCACGAGGCCTTGTCCGCCGCCTCGCGGATCATCTCCAGCTTCCGCAGATCGGCGCCGGCCAGGAGCGAGGTCGTCAGGTTGAGCCCGAAGAGGCCCAGTTCATCGCGGGCGTAGCGCGGAAGGTCGGTGAGCGACAGACTCCCCGCCCCCCCGCCGCCACCCCCTCCGGCGCTCGCGCTGGACCGGCCTTTCTTCGGAAGCAGCCGCGCGGACAGACATTGTGCCGAGAGTGTGAGCAGCATTCGTGGGAAATGTATCGGCGGCCCGGCCCCGGGACCAACACCACCCGCCCAACCCCGCGCCGTCCACCCGGCGGCCGAATCCGGATAGCCGGCCTGTGTATGCTCCCGGCATGGCTAAGCGCTCGCTCCCCGCGTCGGGTCCTGCCGGCACCCCTTCCAGGCCTTCGTCGCGCCGCCTGGGTGCAGGGCCGTGTTTGGTGCTGGGCGTGGTGACCGCCGCGGGCGTGTTCGGCTCACCGGCCGGGTGCTCTTCGGCGGGCATCGCGATCAAGGAGTCCCTGGGTTACGCCAAGCGGGAGCAGCTGGTCGACAAGGTGCAGACGGCGCGCGACGCGCAGGCCCAGGCCAAGCAGCAGTTCTCCTCCGCGCTGGCCGAGTTCGTCGCCGTGACGAAGGTCGAGGTCAAGGACCTGGAGACGCAGTACGAAACGCTCAGGGCGGCGGCGGAGAAGGCCGACGCGCGTGCGAGCGCGGTGTCGTCGCGCATCCGCGACGTGGAACGCGTCGCCGACGCGCTCTTCAGCGAGTGGAAGAAGGAACTCTCGCAGTACAAGTCCGATTCCCTGCGCAGCGCCAGCGAGAGGCAGCTCAACGAGACCCGCTCGCGCTACGACCAACTCCTCTCGGCGATGAAGCAGGCCGAGAGCAAGATGCGTCCGGTGCAGGACGCCTTCCACGACCAGGTGCTCTTCCTCAAGCACAACCTCAACGCGCGGGCGATCGCGGCGCTCGACACCACCGTCAGCCAGATCCAGAGCGACGTGTCGAGCCTGATCTCGGACATGGAGGCGTCGATCGCCGAGGCCAACCGGTTCATCGATCAGATGCAGGCCGGAGCGAAGTGATCGCGGCTTCCCGGTAGGCTCCTCGGTTTCAACGCCGAAGCACCGTTCCGGCCCGGCCACGCCGCCCGGCAGCGGGATGACTGCACCCCCAGATTGACGTCCATTACGCGCTTCGCGTCGGCACGGGGCTTGACTCACAACGGGTCGTAATGTTATGTTGGAGCCTCCACGACCCAGGAAGCTCTCCCATGTATAAAGGCCTCATCGTCGCGTTGATCGGTGGATTGCTCGGCGCCGCCCTGTGGGCCGCGATCGCGTTCTTTGCCCACGCCGAACTGGGCATTCTCGCGTGCGGCATCGGCGTCGCCGTCGGCGGGGGCATGTACCTCGGTGCTCGCGACGAAGCCAACGGCATCTCCGGCATCGTCTGCTGCATCATCGCGCTCGGGGCGATCGCGCTGGGCAAGTTCGGAGCGGTGCACTTTGCCGTCGCCCAGGTCGTGAAGGAACACCCGGTCGCGATCACGCTCGACGACGCGAAGATCGAGTTCGCGGACCAGATCGTCGAGGAATATGAGGCCAATGGCAAAGCGCTCAAATGGCCGGATGGCATCTCGGTCGAGAACGCGCAAAGGCCGGAGGACTATCCGAAGGACCTCTGGAAGGACGTTGAGAAGCGCTGGGCCACGCTGACGCCGGAAGAGCAGGAATCGCGGCGTGCGAACATCGAGCTTCACGCGAAAGCAGCCATGAAAATGGCTGCCAGCGGCGCGACGCAACAGGCCTTCATCGCCAGTTTCGATTTCTTCGACATCCTCTGGGCCGGGCTCGCGGTTTTTTCCGCCTACCGGCTGGGTTCCGGCGGAGACTGACCAGCGATTGACGCCGATCCCGACGTTCTCGCCCCCTCGCTCGCCCCCCCTTTCGACGCCTCACGCACGAACGCCGCGAACTCGTCGAGCAGGCCGGGGCAGACGTCAAGGACATCGTAGTGGCTCGCGCCGGGGACGATCCGCACCTGCACGCGGTGGCCGCGCTGGAGACCCTCGGCCGCGAGCAGGTAGGCGTGGTACACGCCGGGCGTGGAATCCTCGCCGCCGTGGAAGATGAACAGCGACATCGGCGGCGAGTGCTCGAGCGAGTCGGCCGGGTCGAACGCGCCGCCGATGAGCGGGTAGGCCCACCCCTGCTCGAGATCCTCCAGCGCCCGGCGCGCCGTGGAGTAGGTCCCGCCGACGATCGCGCCCCGCAGGCGCGGCCCAAAGCCGGCACGCTCGCGGTCCGAAGCCGCGGCCAGCGCGGGCACGCCGCCGAGCGAATAGCCCATCACGAACAGGTTGTCGGCATCGGCCCACGGCTGGGCCGCGACGAAGTCCAGCATCGCCCGCGCGTCCTGCACCGTCGATCGGCGCGTCACGTGGGCGATGGGGCTCGAACGCCCGTAGCCGCGGTACGAGAACAGCACGAGCGTTGCGTCGGCCTTCTCGGCGAGCGGGGCCAGTTCGGGGTAGAACGAGTCGATCGTCGCGCGGCTGCCGTGGCAGAAAAGCACGACCGGGCGCGTGACCGCCCGACCCTCCCGGACCGACGGCGCCGGCAGCACCCACGCGTGCAATCGGCCCGAATCGCCGACCCCGACCCACGCGTCGGTGCAGCCTTCGGGCGTCACCACCTCGCGGGCCCCGGGGTAATAGAACCGCGATTCGATCGAACAACCGGCGAGGATCAGCGCCAGCGCGATCGCACCGAGACAACGCGCCACCCGTGCTGCGTGCATCCGAATCCCTCCGCGCGCCCACGAACGCGGCCGCGGAGCATACCCCCTGCCATCCCTCCCGGTTTCGCGTCGACCCGGCCGGGGCAAGACCGACAGGCGGGCGAGACCGGACGCGGCGCCGCGATCAGCGGGACGACCGGTCGGCCACCATCTTCACCGCGTTGGCGATGCGCCGCTCGCGCGTCTCGGGCTTCCTGGCGTCCTCGATCGCCTCGACGTGCTCGCGCTGGTGCGTGAAACTCAGCGCCTTCCAGGCGTCGAGCGCGCCCGGGCGCTCACCCAGCGCGGCCAGCAGGTCGCGCGGCGCTTCGACCTCGCGCGGCTGGTCGTCCAGGTCGAGCACCACGCGCACTTTCTGCCCCGCCTCGACGCCCGCCGCCTCCCGGTTCGACTTCCGCAGCGGGATCCAGTACGACCCCCCCATGGCGCACACGGTTGTGCGGTACGAATGCCCGCCGATCCGCGCGACCACGGGCACGCGCGCCTTTCCCCAGGTGTCGCGCGGGTCGCCCGGCAGTTCGATCCCGCACATGGTGGTTCGGTCGTCGGGCTGAACGACGGCGTCGAAGGCCAGCGAGCCGGACTTCGCCGCGGGCGCTGTCTTCCGATTCGGACCGGCGCGCTTCACCGCCCCGGCCGTCCGCACGGACTTGGCCGCCTTGGTTGTCTTGCGGGCGCTCGTCGCGGCGCCCCGCGCCCGGACCCGCTCGAA
>CALMQD010000406.1 GCA_937871415.1 uncultured Phycisphaerales bacterium
CGCGGCGGCGCCGGAGCAGTCGCCCGCCAGCGCTCCCCAGGGCGACACGGCGCAGACGCCCCCGGGCGCCGAGGCGGGCGCAACGGTTCCGGCGGGCGCCGACGAAGCGCCGCAGGAGTCGCGCGAGGTGGTGGTGTACCTCAAGGACGGGCAGCGCCTCACGGGCATCCTCGAATCGGCGACGAGCGACGAGATCCGCGTGCGGATCGCGGGCATCCTCACGCCGCTGAGCAGCGACCTGATCGAGAAGTACGACATCCTGCCGCCGATCACGCAGCGTTATCTCGATCTCCGCGCGGCGGTGGGGAACGACCCGCAGCAGATCCTGCAGTTGGCCAGGTGGCTGCGCGAGCGCGAGCGGTACGAACTGGCGCTGACCGAAGTGCAGCGGGTGCTGGCGATCGACGCGAACTTCCCATCGGCCAAGGGCCTGAAGATCGAGCTCGAGCAGCAGATCCTGCTCAAGCAGCGGGCCCGATCGGGCGCCCCGGAGCACGCTCATGCCGAGCCGGCGCCGGCGCGTCCGGTCCGGCGACCGGTCGAGTTCCCCGTTCTGACCGAGGACCAGATCAACCTGATCAAGGTCTACGAGACGGACCTGAGCGACCGGCCGCGACTGGTGATCCAGCGCGACACGATCACGCGCCTGCTGGAACAGAACGCGGGGCACCCGCTGGTGCCGATCACGCGTGAGGGAAGGGAGGCCTGGTACCGCAAGGACCCGACGGAGATCCTCGACCTGATGTTCCGTCTCCAGGCCCGCAACCTGTACGGCCAGGTGAAGGTCGTCGACGCGCCGCGCTCGTTCAACATCTTCCGCGACGACGTGCAGCGGAACTGGCTGCTCAACAAGTGCGCGACCAACGCGTGTCACGGCGGCGAGGAGGCCGGTCGCTTCATGCTGACGAACAAGCGGCCGAACTCCGAGCAGAGCGTGTACACCAACTTCCTCATCCTGAGCAAGTTCCGGCTCGCGGGGGGCGAGAGCCTCATCAACGCCGAGGAACCGATCAAGAGCCCCTTGCTGCAACTGGGCCTGCCGCGCGAGGATTCCCGTTACCCGCACCCGGCGGTGACCAACTCGCCGATCGCGAACGGTCGCGACATCTGGCGTCCGGCGTTCAAGTCGCTCGACGATCGCTCGATCCAGGAGGCCGTCGAGTGGATCCGGATGCTCTACCGGCCACGTCCGGACTATCCGATCTCGTACGAACTGCCCACGCCGCGCAAACACGACGACGGAGCGCCCGCGACGCCCCCGACGAGGGCCAACCCCGCCCCGGCGCAGGCTCCTGCGCCCG
Organism: uncultured Phycisphaerales bacterium; assembly: GCA_937871415.1. Classification (GTDB taxonomy): domain Bacteria; phylum Planctomycetota; class Phycisphaerae; order Phycisphaerales; family UBA1924; genus JAHBK01. Next base: position 1,302 of record CALMQD010000406.1, read on the forward strand.
CGGATCGGCCCGCGGCCACGCCGGTTGAGCCCGCGCCCGTGCACCGCTGACACGCGCCGGAGTGTCTGCTGATCATGAACCGCCATCACCGGGCGATCAGCCCCCGGCGATGCGCTCGGCGATGAAGCGCACGTACGCGACGACGACCAGGTACGAAGCCGCGCCCAGGAGGATCATGCCGATCACAATCTGCGTGGTCATGATCGCGACCTGACGCCAGTACTTCTCGAGCGTCTGCAGGCGCACCGCCTTGTAGACCAGCGCGATGCCCAGCGCCATCGGGATGAGCAGCCAGTACCACGAGTCGTGGATCGTCAGCGGATCGATGAACGGTCGGTACGGCATGGTGGGTGTGCTGGGCTGGTGCGTCGTTCAGGGGTCTTGAGTCGGGCGGGCCTAGCGGGCGTGACCGGGCGCAGCCCGGGGCTTGAACATCGCATCGATGATCGCCACGAGGTTGAGCATCCCGGCGATGGCGATGAAGAGCGTGCCGAGCTCGGAAGCACGGCCGGACGAGCGCCGTTTGGGCGGGTAGGCCGGCTTCACGACGATCGCGTTCGTGCTCCCCGGGACCTGGTACTTGGCCCACGGGACGCCGTTCTCATCGACGTTGATGAGTTCGGGCGCGCCCGTGACGGGGTTGCGGAACTCGTTGGGAGCGGCGGATCGGATCGCGCCGCGGTGATCGATCACCTTGAACTCGGTCTGGTGCAGGTAGTCCACGCCGAAGGCGAGTGGGCCGGTCCACATCTGGCCATAGAACCAGAACCACAGGCCGTTCTCCTTGCGGTCGACGGCGTCGAGCCCGCCGATGCCCAGGCCGACGATGAAGAGCAGCAGCACACCGGCGGCGATCCGCACCGCCCGGGCCCGGTAGCCGAGGAACAAGTGCCCAGCGCCCGGGAAAGCGAACGCCAGGAGGGCGGCCAGCGGCTGGGGCGGCGCCGGGGGCGCTTTGACCGGCCGAGCCGCGCTGATGTTGGAGCCGAGGGGAACCGGTGAGGGATCGGGCATGATCGGTGCGGGCGTGGGGAGCGTGCGGAGTGAGCAAAAAGTCCGGGCGGATCAAGAGTCCCGCCCCGCTGGACGACACAGGCAGGCCGCGGATCGGGTGGTCTCGATCGTTCCCGGAGAGTCCGTCACGGTGGAAAACGTGGGGAAAACCGGGTTCGAAGGGCGGGACAACCGACCTGCGGCGCGGCGTTTGACAAGCCCGCAGGGGCGAGTAGTGTACCGGCCTTCGGCTCCCGGCACGTGGGTTCGGGCCCGAGCCGGGGCGTGCCGCGATTCGGCGCGCTTCGGCCCACCGGGCGGGGGTGCGCAGGACGGCGCGGCACCGGTCGCCGCGCGGCGTTTGACTTCACGCCCGACGCTGCAACCGTTGGGCAAACTCTGCGGATCAGCACGGCCCGGTTCGGGCCGGGCGAAATCCGGAGGGCTCGTGAGCAGGTGGAGTGGGCCGGCGCAGCAGGCGCGCGGCGAGAGCAGATCAGCCGCCGTTCCAAGACGGCACGACGCGACTAACGCAAAGGGAAATCGATCATGACCGCGACACTCATGACGCTGGACGCCGCCGGGTTGCTGGAGGAGGGCGCGGTCGACGCGTCGCTTGAACTCGATCGGGACATTCTCGACGACGCCAAGCGCTTCGGCGAAGAAGGGGAGGAGGAAGAGGCCGACGGCGACGACCTCGACGATCTCGACGAGGGGGAAGATGAGGAAGGGGAGGGATTTGAGGACGATGACGAGTTTGAGGACGGCGACGACGACTTCCTCGAAGATGATGAAGAGGACGACGATTTCGAGTCGGATTTCGACGACGATGACGACGAGGACGAGGACTTCTGAGCCGCTCCCCGGGTGGTGTCGCGTCTGTTCGGCGTGATCCCCAGGGTTGGTGCGGCGTGATCCTCGAAGGACCGCCGCATGTCGTCAAACTCCCGTACCACGCCCCCCGCACAGTCCGGAAACAACAAGCCCGCAGCGCGGCCCGAAGGGCCTGCGCGGGCGTTCCCGCGCCTGTCCGACGCGCGGGACCCCGGCGCCACCGCTCAGCAGACCGATGCCCTGGCCCAGGACGAGGCTCGGGAGGAAGCGGAGCTGGCGTCCGCGGCCGAGCAATCGGGTGAAACCCTCCCCCCCTTTGACCGGCGCGCCCGCCAGGAGCGCCGCGAGGCCCGCGCCAAGGGGAGCGCGCCGGAGTCGGAAACCGGGCTCGAGCGCCGTCGCGGCGTGGGGCGCCGTCGCTCCGACTGGGCCCGGGCCGCGGAAGAGGGGGAGATGAACCGCGAGCAGTACCTGTTCGTGAAGGCCATCGACGGCTTCAAGCGGGCCAACGACGTGATGTACCCCTCGTGGACCGACGTCCTCGAGGTCGTCCGTCTGCTGGGATACCGCAAGACGCTGAGAAGCGAGATCAACATCTCGGGCGCCGAGGACTGGACGGAGAAGCCGGACTCGCTCTCGGGCGTCCGTTCGAAGCCCGGGCACCCCGAGCGTCGGCGCGACGTGGCCTGACGCCCCGGAGGTCCGTACGTCGCGTGGGCTCTGTACCATGCGCCGTGCGAGCCCACCTGGTCCAACTCGACAGCGCCTGGGAAGACCCCGCAACGAACTTCGAGCGCGTGCGCCGGCTCATGGAGCGCGCCCGCCCGGACGCCGGCGACCTCGCCGTGCTCCCCGAGATGTTCGACACGGGATTCTCGTTCAACCTGGAGAAGACGGCGGACGCCGACGGTCGCACGCTCGGGTTCATCCGCGAACTGGCGCGAGAGATGAGAGTCGTGCTGCACGGCTCCCGCACCGTGCTCGGGCCCGACGGGCGCGGGCGCAACCGCGCGACCATCGCCGGGAGCGACGGGCGGGTCCTCGCCGAGTACGACAAAATCCACCCGTTCTCGTTCGGGCGCGAGACCGAGCGGTTCAGCGGGGGTGACGCGGTGGTCACCTATCCCTGGGCGACGCCGGCGGGCGAGACCCTGACCGTCTGCCCGGCGATCTGTTACGACCTGAGGTTTCCCGAGCTCTTCCGGCGCGGCATGCTCGCCGGGGCGGAGGTCTTTGCGCTGGGCGCGAACTGGCCCGCGCCGCGGAAACTCCACCGAGAGGTGCTGAGCGTGGCTCGGGCGATCGAGAACCAGGCTTACATGCTGAGCGTGAACCGCGCCGGGCGCGACCCGTTCCTCGAGTACGCCGGCGGATCGATGGCGATCGACCCGCAGGGGAACGTGCTGGGCCGGCTGGGGCCGGAGGAGGGCGTGCTGAGCGTGGAGATCGATCCGCGCGCGGTGCGGGACTGGCGCGAGAAGTTCCCGGCGATCCGGGATGTCCGCCTGGCGACCTGATTCCCGAGGCCCGCCCTTCGCGGGTCAGGCGCCGCCGACGAGCAGCGCCAGCAGGCCCATCTGGGCGTCGAGGCGGTTGCGGGCCTGCCGGAAGACGCGCGAGCGCGGGCCGTCGAGCACTTCGGACGTGATCTCGACGCCGCGGTGCGCCGGGAGGCAGTGCAGGACGATCGCGTGTTCCGGGGCCTGGCTGACGAGCCGCTCGTTGACCTGGTAGCGGGCGAACGCCGCGAGGCGCTCGGTCATCTCGTGCTCCTGGCCCATCGACACGAAGGTGTCGCAGTAGATCGCGTCGGCGTGGAGGACGGCCTCGACGGGGTCGGTGCAGGTCTCGAAGCGCGAGCCCGGGTGGGCGTGGCGGAGGCGGTCGAGCGAGCCGTTGCCGAACTCGTACCCCGGGGGTGAGCAGATGCAGAAGTGCATGCCGAGCTTGCCGCAGATCTCCGCGAGGCTCCGCGCGACGTTGTTGGCGTCGCCGACGTAGGAGACCCTTCGTCCCCTGAGCCCGGCGGGATCGCCGGGAGAGAACTCGTCCATGAGTGTGAGGGCGTCGGCGAGGGCCTGGGCCGGGTGGGCGAGCTCGCTCAGGCCGTTGACGACCGGGACCTCGACGGCGTCGGCCATGCGGGTGAGCGTGGCGTGCAGCACGACGCGGACCATCACGGCGTCGACCATCGAGCCCAGGACGCGGGCGATGTCCTCGGGCGCCTCGCGTCCGCCGATCCCGATCTCGGTGTTGTGCATGCTCATAGCGGTCCCGCCCAGGCGACGCATCGCCTGCTCGAAACTCACGCGGGTGCGGAGCGAGGGCTTCTCGAAGAGGCAGCAGAGCGTCTTGCCGCTGAGCAGCCCGGGCTCGGGCTTGCGCCGCAGCGCCGCCGCACGCTCGAGCATGCGTCGGATGTCGGCCTCGGGCGTGTCGAAGATCGTCAGGAAATCGTCCATGGATTGGGGCGAGTGTAGACGGGGCGCTCGGTGCTTCGGGCGGGGCGCACCGGAGAGTCCGGCGCCGGACGACGGTGAATTCTCCGCTGGGCGCGGGAGCGCGGCCCGGCGGCGGCTAGACTCTGCGCCATCTGGCGGAGGCGTCGATTCCGTGAACCCGACGGCGGAACTCATCCAGCCGGAGATCCAGGAACTCG
>CALMQD010000407.1 GCA_937871415.1 uncultured Phycisphaerales bacterium
GTACGTGAAGTCGGCCAGTGCCGGGGCGGAAGAGCCGGCCAGGGAGACGAGGGCGGCGGGGCAGAGCACGCGGGCGGAGGTGAGGCGAGAGTTGAACATGACCGAATCTCCCAGGCAGGCGAACACATGGGGCCGGACGGGCGCGAGATCACCGCGCCGGAGCAGTCGCCTGCTCCGCCGACCAGTCGGACGGGCCTTGACCGAGGCTCGTCCGGGCGCGCTTCCTTGCACGCTCTTGCCGGGCGTCGCGACCAACGACGACCGGTCTCGAGATTCGCGGCTTGTTGGAGACCGCGAGAGAGAATCCGAGCCGACGCACGCTCGGTGCGCCGTTCAGCCGGGGTCTTCAGTTCTCGCGTGTGTCCGACCGGTACGGCGAGAGACCGAAGATCGAGCGAGTTTCACGGGGCGCGACGATCACGCCGGGGAAACTCAGTCCCTCTCCTTGCGATCTCTCTGCTCACTTCCGGGGGGCCGGGCGTTTGATCGCGCATTCGCTGCGCTGGGCACCGGCACGATGAGGACGGCGAAAGTAGACCACAGCACCCACGAATTGCAAGAGCCTGCAACTCAACGTATTACGTTTTTTTCGTGATCACACTGCCCCAGCCGACAGCCCACCCTTTTTGGGACGCTCTGAAGGTTTTTTCACAACCCGCGCGTCCGCCTGAGTTTGGGTTCGTCTGATAACCCGGTCAGGCGCGGAGCGAAGGCCAATCCGGGCGGGTTCAGTGGGTCGGGGTGCCTTGGACGGAAGCCGCCGATCCCGGGGCGCGCCCGGTCAGGCCGCCGGCCGCGGGCGCTTCCGGGTCCTCGCTTTCCAGCGGGAACTCGAAGCGGCAGCGCAGCCCGGGCGACACAAAGTCGAACTGCGCCTTGCCGTGCAGTTCGTGCTCGACCATGCCCTGGATGAGTTCGGTGCCGAAGCCCGTGCGCGTCGGCGGGCTGACGGGAGGCCCGCCCGACTCGGTCCAGTGCAGCACGACGCGCGGGCGGTCTTCCGCCGGCGCCGGCGCCTCGAGGGTCCACTCCACGCGAACCTCGCCGCCCGGAGCCGAGAGCGATCCGTACTTCGCGGCGTTGGTGGCCAGTTCGTGCAGCGCGAGCGTGAGGGACTGCGCGTAACGCGGCGAGACGGTGACGCTCGGGCCGGTGATGCGGCAGGTCTCGAGCGTCGGCGCAAAGGGCGTGAGCGTCTGTCTCGCGATCGAGTCGAGCGTCATGCCGCGCCACTGCTGGCTGGCGAGCTGCGCGTGCATCCGCGCCAGCGCCCGCAGGCGCCCGCTGAAGGCGCGCAGGAAACTCGCGGTGTCGCCGGTGTTGCGCGCCGTCTGGTCGGCGAGCGAGAGGATCGTCGCGAGGTTGTTCTTCACGCGATGGTCGAGCTCGGCCAGCATGAGCGCCTGCCGGCGTTCGGCCTGTTTGCGGACCGTCACGTCCTCGCAGATCGCGACGATCCCCAGGACGTGCCCCTGGTCGTCGGTGAGCTGCGCGTTGTACCACTCGCAGTCGATGATCCGGCCGTCCTTGGTGATGTTCTGGTTGGTCGACCGCCACCCGCCGCGGCTGGCGACCAGGTCGTTCCACACGCGCTCGACCGCCGGGCGCGCGTGCGGCGGGACGATCGGCCAGAACTTCCGCCCGATCATCTCCTCCGCCTTCCAGCCGAAGATGCGCTCCGCGGCCGGGTTCCACGCCAGCACGTGCGCCCGCGGGTCGATCTCGAAGATCGCCACGGGCGACTGCGCGACCAGGCGCGACAGGCGGGCCTGGCTGTCGCGCACCGCGGACTCGGCGGCCTTGGCGCTCGACACGTCCAGCAGCACACCCGTCAGGTGCGCCGGCACGCCGTTCGATGACTTCACGCTCACGATGTCGCGCAGCCACACCGTCGTGCCGTCCTTGCGCAGCGCGCGGTACTCCAACTCGTGGTCGCGCCCGGCGAGCGACTCC
>CALMQD010000408.1 GCA_937871415.1 uncultured Phycisphaerales bacterium
ACGGGCGGATGGCCCCGCGCGACGCCGAGCGCGGCCGCCCCAAGAACATTTCCACAGGAGGCCCGCGTCATGAAGTCGGTTCTGTCACTGGTTTCGCTCGTCGCACTGACCGGCACGCTCGCCGGGGCGCTCGCGCTGGGGGATGACGGGAAGAAAGAGACGGCGGCCGCGCCGAGCGCGGAGGAGACGGTCGGGTCGCTGGACCCGTCGGCGTTCGGGATGTTCGAGGGGCGCTGGGAGGGGATGGTGAACGGGAACCATGTCGAGGAGCACTGGAGCGCGGCGCGCGGGCCGTCGATCATCGGGATGTTCCGGTGGTGCAACAGCGCGAAGGGGGACGCGCCGCTGGTGTTCGAACTGCTGTCGATCACGAAAGAGGCGGACGGGGTGAGCCTGCGGGTGAAGCACTTTTCGAGCGCGCTGGAGGCGTGGAAGAGCGAGCCCGCGCCGCCGCGGCTGTTCTACAACGAGAAGGAGTCGGCGCGGACGGTGGCGCTGTTCGAGGACAAGGAGGGTTCGGGGCTGGGGCTCAAGTCGTGCCGCTATGAGACGGACGGCGAGACGCTGACCATCGTGGTGAGTTTCGCGGAGAAGAAGGACGAGGCGCCGCGGGAAGCGCTGAAGTTTGAACTCAAGAAGGTGAAGTGAGGCGAGCGGTGCGGCGTTCGGGCCGGCGCTCACTCGGCTTGCGGCGGGGGAGCGGGCGCGTCGGCTTTGAGGCCGAGGCGCTCGGCGAGGTAGTCGCGGAAGAGGATGGCGTCGTTCTTGTACGGCCAGTCGCCGAGGGCGACTTCGCTGCCGCTGGCGTCTTGAAATGGCGGCGTGTCCGCCTTGAACGACACGACAACCCGCCCCGCCGGTGCAGAACGCCTTGTCGGACCGGGAGCGTCTCGCACTTCGATCGACGCGATCGAGTCAAAGTGCACTTCCCTGCGCGCTTTGCCGCGGCGCCTTGGAAGAGACATGGTGCGGCGGATGGGGTCGATGGTCAATCGGTAATGGCCAGTGGCGATGCGGCGGGCGTAGACCGCCGCGACAACCACGCCGACCAGCGCACAACCGCCAAGGTAGATCAGCACAGCCGCGGTCGTAGTTTCGCGCAGGAGGAACACTATCGCGGCCATGCCAAGAATTGATGCTACGAAGGCCGAGCCCCACGCGACCGCCCAGATCGGAAACGGCTGCATTCCGATCTGGATCGGGGGTCCTTCGCGAACACGACTGCCGGCGATGGTGTGGGGGCGAGCCCGCGGCCGCGTCATAGACAACACGCTGACCCAGCCGCCGAGCATGAACAGATTGAATGGTGTCATGAACACAAACCACCAGCGATGACACTCGTCGATCCAAACAACGACCACGGCCTCGTTGTGAACTTGCGAGTCAAAGTGAACAGTGACCGGAGACCCCGCCGGATACTGCGCCACGACTCTATCCGCGAAAGCGCGACGGCTATTTCCCATCTCACCGAAGCGATAGTGGTCTGACTCGTAGCGGACTCCGGCGACGGTGTACTCGTAGCGAATATGGGGTGAGTACGTTGTGCCGCGAGCGGTCACGGCGTCGACGCGACTTTCGAGTACACGTCCGACAACCGATGGGTAGTTACGCGCCGCGAGCGTCTTCCAGACAGAGTGCGTCAGTGCCGCGTCACCAAGTCCGACCAGCGAGGTCCAGATCACCATGAGACACGCACCTGCCAGCCCCGGCCTTGCGCTTTGTCGCGTGGTGGGAGGGTCGGTGGATATCACAGTGCGGACATTTTTTCGCATCTTGGGTTTGGTCACTCCGCCTGCGGAGGCGGAGCGGGCACTTGATCTTTGAGGCCGAGGCGCTCGGCGAGGTAGTCGCGGAAGAGGATGGCGTCGTTCTT
>CALMQD010000409.1 GCA_937871415.1 uncultured Phycisphaerales bacterium
GACGCGTCTGAACGCTTTCCGAGCCGCGCCCGACGGTCCAACGGACACACGGTCGCACCACCCGGGGCGCGATCCGCCGATGCCGGGGCCTTCGGGCCGGTGTCCGCGGGTTGTATAATCGGACAACGACGGCCGGAGGTGCGCCATGCGTTCGGACATCAGGTACAACAACATCATCGACTCGGACGAGGCCCGCCAGGCGCAGGCGTGGGCCGACAAGGCCCCGGAGACACCGGCGGACCAGATCGACGCCGACCGCTTCTATATCTCACAGCACTACGAGAAGTACACGCGCGACAACCACGACGTGTGGCGCGACATGTTCGACCGGCGCTGGACGGTGCTCGAGCAGCAGGTCTCGCGCCAGTTCATCGAGGGGATGAAGATCCTGCGGCTGACGCGCGACCGCATCCCGGTGCTGGACGATCATGTCCTGACCCGCGACATCGAGATCGCCGGCGGCACGGTCCTGAAGAAGGGCACCAAACTCGACGGGATCAACAAGTTCCTCAAGGCCCAGAGCAACTGGGCGAGTTACGGCGTGCCGGGGTACCTGCCGGCCAAGGCGTTCTTCGCCTGCCTGGCGCAGCGCGAGTTCCCGACGACGATCCTCATCCGCCCGCGCGAGGTGATGGACTATCTCCCCGAGCCGGACATCGTGCACGACGTCTTCGGGCACGTGCCCCTGCACACGCTGCGGGTCTTCGCCGACTTCCTGCAGACCTACGGCAAGGCGGCGCTGTTGTGCGAGGATGAGTACCACGTCAAGCGCCTGGCGCGGCTGTTCTGGTTCACCGTCGAGTTCGGGCTGATCCGGGAGGACGGCAAGATCAAGGTTTACGGGAGCGGGCTGGTCTCCAGCCACGGCGAGAGCGCGTACTCCCTGTCGGGCGAATGGGAGAAGCCGGGGCGGAGCGTCCCGGACTGCAAGCCGCGGGACGTGCCCGAGTACCGCCCCTTCGATCTCGAGCGGATCTGCGAGACGGACTTCGAGATCGACCACTATCAGCCGATCTACTACGTGCTGGAGAGCTTCGAACAGCTCCGCGACGCGATGAACAAGTACGCCGAGCACGTGCTGGGCGAGGCGGGGATGGCCAAGGCTTCGGCGCACTAAAGACGATGTGCGAACTCCGGCAGTTCTGATATATTCGCGGCATGAACACGCCGCACCGGATCCCTTCGCTCGCGGATGCCCGGCCGCTTGAACTCTCTCCGGAGTTGGATGTTTCGCCCGGCGCACCGCCGCCGATCGTGCAGGGGAGCAAGTCCTGCGTCGGGTGCGGCTACTCGCTCGAGGGGCTGCCCTTCGACGGGCGCTGCCCCGAGTGCGGGTTCCCGGTCGCGCGTTCGCTGGTCGGTTTCCGGCTCGAGTACGCGTCGCCGGAGTACCTCCGATCGCTCCAGTCGGGTCTGCGGCTGATTTTGAACGGGATTCTCGCCCAGATCATCCTGGCCATGGTCTCGTTTGCTCTCGCC
>CALMQD010000410.1 GCA_937871415.1 uncultured Phycisphaerales bacterium
GAGGCCCGCGACGCACTGCGCGCCCACGGGGGGTGCGAGCGTGGCGCCTGCGCGGTGGGCGATGTTCGGCGGGGTGCGGCGCGGGTCGGCGCAGCGCGGGCCGGCGCGGAGGTCATTGGACTCGGCGGGGGTGGGCATGTCTGCAGGTCGTTCGGCGCGAGTCACACGGGGTCTGTTCGTATCGGCACGAATCGCGCCCGTGCTGAGTCGAGTCTACTGCCCCGGCCGCGCCGGGCCAGCGACTTGCGCCGGAGCACAGGTCGATCTCCGGCGGGGCGAAGCGGCGGACCCATGGCGGGCGGGTGCGTGCCTCAGGCGGGGTTCATCCTGAAGACGCACGAGAGGACCTCGAAGAGGTCGGGGTGCTTCCACCGAAGGAGCCGTGGCTGCATGAAGAAGCACTCGACACTGACGGCGAAGAACTCGGCGGGGTTCTGTGCGCCGTAGGTGTCGAGGATGGTCGCTCGACCGCGCGAGGCGTCCTGACGCAGCTGGCGGAAGGCGCTGCTCATGACGTTCTGCCAGCGCACGACGACACCGCCGCCGCCGTCGCGCCCGGACTTCTCGCACTCGCGCTCGTCGACGGGGAGCGGCGGGGTCCCGTCGACGATGCCGTCGAGCATGTCGAGTTTGTGGGCGAACTCGTGGATGACGAGGTTGCGCGTGCCCTGCTTGATCTGCCAGGCGTTGAGCACGACCTGACCGTCGGGCCCGGGCTCGGGCGTGATGACCTGATCGGCGGCGCGGGCTCCGGCGAGCGCCTGCGGCCAACTCAGCAGCACGGGTCCGCGCGCGGAGAGGCCGGGGCCGTCGTGCGCTTCGCCGAGGTTCAGGCGGCCTTCGGTGACCACGCCGCCGGGCCCGGGCTGGGCCTGCGTGTTCCAGTACGCGCCGGGGTAGACGATGATGGTCGTGACGTTCGGGTAGATCGCGTCGCGGATGGGATCGGGCTCGTGACCGACGAGGAGCCAGCAGGCCTGGAGTGCGATGACGAGCCGGAGATGGTCGTCGATGCGGACGGCGTCGCCGTCGCCGCCGCGCGCCGACTCGAAGTACTTCTCGGAGGCGAAGACGCGCGCGAGCGAGACGAGGCGCTCGCGCCGGGGCGGGTCGAGGCGGGCCAGGAAACGGCAGTCGGACTCCAGGCGCTGCCGCAGCGCGGCGTCGAGTGGCGCCGCGAGCAGGCGCCGGCGCCTCTTCGAGCGGAACAGGGCGAACATCCGATGATTCTTGGCGGGGCGAAGCCGGCTCTCCGATCGCTTCGGCGGCTTCCGGGACGCACGGGAATCGGGGACCTCGCGGGGGTACGATCGGCGAGCCAACGGGGTCATGCCAGGGAGACGGGTTTCATGCCTCACGTCATCGCCGAGCCGTGCATCGCGACCAAGGACACCTCCTGCGTCGAGGTCTGCCCGGTCGATTGCATCCACCCGACCAAGAACGAGCCGGACTTCGGCAAGGTCGATCAGTTGTACATCGACCCGGACACGTGCATCGACTGCGGCCTGTGCGTCGACGAATGCCCGGTCAAGGCGATCTATCCGGAGGAAGACCTGCCCGGCGAGTGGAAGAACTTCGTCCAGCTCAACCTGGACTACTACAAGAAGAAGTGAGTCGGAAGGGGCCGGTGGGGGGAATCAGTTCTTGGGCGCCAATCGGCCCGCGAGATTGGGCTGGCGGCGGCCGAACTTGTCCTCGATGAACTGCGGGGCGTGCTGGTTGCGGACCGCGTCGTAGCGGTCGAAGGGCGACCGCTCGTCCTTGGGGCTCAGCAGCGGGTCGGAGCAGCCGGCGGACGCCAGGCACGCCCAGAACGCCGCGGCGCTCAGGGCGCCGACGATGACCGCGCGTGAGGCCCGATCCGGGTTTGTCCGGCGCTGATCCATGACGGCAGTGTATCGCCGGCGTGCGGCGGCGTCGCGAACGCCGGCGCCCCGGCGGATCACTTCGAGATCTCGGCGGCGATCCACGATTCGCGGTTGTTGCGGATCTTGAGCCCCAGGGCCCAGGTCTGCTCGTGCCGGCGCTCGGCGACGAGGCCGACGCCCTCGACGTACCACTGCGTCGTGATGTTCTCGACCTTGCTCGGCCCCAGGTCGGCGCTGAAGCGGCTGACGAGCCGGTGGGTGCGGAGGGGGCCGGCGGGAGACCGGAGGGTCTCGTCCGCTTCGTAGCAGACGCTGTGCCGGACCTTGCCGCTGGCCTCGACGCGCGACAGATCGCTCAGGGGCCGGACCGTCATCTTCACTTCCTCGAAGACGCACGGGCTGCCGCTGGCGGGGAGTTCGGCGGGGAGGACGTACAGGGGCGGTTCGAACTCGATCTTGAAGCCTTCGGTGCGGTTGATCTCGTCGGAGAGGGCGACGCTCCCGCCCTCGGTGAGGACCAGGCGCTGCTCGCGCTCGGGCTGCTTGTCGGGGTCGCTCTTGCCGCCGGTGCGGGTGCGCTTGAGCACCCAGGTTTCGCGGACGATGTTGAGCCCTTCGTTCTGGTCGTTGGTGGTGCGTTCGCGGGTGACGGTCAGGCGCTGCGAGGGGTCGGGGCTCTTGCCCCAGGGCTGAAGGACGACACGCTGGACGGCGCGGGAACTGATGCTCTCGGCCTCGAACGCGCCGGCGGGCGGCGCCGACTCGCTCACGAGCTCGTCCTGCGTCGCGATGCCGACGGCCGACTGGGTCGAGACGTCCGCGCGGCACCCGCAAAGCCCAGCGCCCAGGAGCCCGCTCAGCGCGATCGCCCGGAGCGCCGCGCCGGCCCGGGGTCCGCGGCACGCGCGCCGGGCGGGAGAGACGCACCGGACCGCGGGATCCGTCGTCGGGTTGTCGAGTGCAGG
>CALMQD010000411.1 GCA_937871415.1 uncultured Phycisphaerales bacterium
TCATGATCCTGGTCCCCGGCGAGCGCCCCGCGCCCCGCGCACAGCAACCGCACGCACCTTCCTCGGCCTCGACCCCTTCCTCGGTCTCGACCCCTTCCTCGGCCTCGGCCCCCGCCCGAGTCCCGGCCTCGCCGCGCTCCGCCGCGGGTGCTCGCGTCCTCTGGACACTGACCGGGATCGGCATGATCGTCGCCGGGATGCTCCCCGTGGCGATGCTGGCGCGGCAGAATGTCGAGCCGCGCACCATGTACTTCCCCCTCGCCGGCGCCGCGATCGTTCTGTCGCAGTTGCTCGATCTGCTCATGTCCGCCGGCCCGGGCACGGTGCGCAGTCGCTCCGCGTCCCACGCCGGTGCGCGCTCGCCGCTCGCCCTCGTCGTGATCGGCGCTCGTTGCCTGATCGCGCCCGCCGGCGCGGCCGTGTGCGTGCTCGCCTGCATCTGCGCCGTCGGCATTCAGACGGCGGTCCACGCCCGTTCCGCGGGCGATGCGCGACTCTTCAGCACGCTCTCGCGACTGGTGCCGTCGCCGCCCAAAGACGCCGTCTTCGTCCCCGTCGAGGTCCTGAGGCCCCTGGACGCCACCGGCTACCTGGCCTTCGACGAGATCCGGCCCTCGGCCCTTTCCGCCGTCTGGGCCGGGCGCGAGATGCTCCAGCGCACCTACCGAAGGCGCGACATCGACCTGGTCCCTTCCAGCCCCTGGGTGCCGCCGTTCATCACCCGCGCCGATGCGCACGGCCTCTACGCCGACCGACTGACCGACCGGTTCCGCGACGGTTTCATCGCCCGCGAGCGGATCGTTCCTTTCGTCGTCAACCGGCGGGGCGACATCGTGCTGGTCTCGCGCGTCAAGGTCGAAACCCCCGACGGCGTCGTCACGGTCGTCGAAGCGCCCGCCGTCGAGGCGCTGCGCCCCGGCCTGCACAAGGACGAGGTCACCAACGCCCGGATCAAGGCGGGCCGGCGCTAGCCCAACCGCCACGCGCTCAGGGGAATCGTCTACACTCCGGGCTCTGTCGGCCCGCGCCGCGCGCCGGCCGTCTCCAGACCTTCGCGTGAGGCGTCATGTCCAGTCGCTTGTCGAAGAACAACGTGCTCGCGGGCCTCTTCCTGCTCGTCTCCCTCGTGCTGTTCGTCACGGTGGTCATCATCCTCAGCTCCCTCGGCGAGACGCTGTCGGAGAAGAAGGCCTACACCGTCGCGTTCTCGCTCGAGGACGGCGCCGAAGGGCTGGAGAAGGGCGCGCCCGTCAAGCTCGGCGGCAAGCTGGTCGGTCGCGTCACCAGCAGTTCCCTCGCCGTCAGCCCCTCCGGCGATCCGACCAGCGTCGACGTCGCCATCGCCATCCGTGCCGACGTGCGCCTGCACAAGGACGCGATCATCCTCCTGGCCAAGCCCCTCCTGGGGTCCAACTCATCGCTGAACATCGTCGCCGTCAGCGGCCTGGGCGCCGAGGACCCCACCTACACCGGACCCACAGGCCCCGCCGCCGAGGGCGACCGCCTCGTCGGCCGCCTGGGCGCGCCGGGGTTCCTGTCGCGCTCCGACTACCAGAAGATCCGCAGCGTCATCTCGCGGGTCGACAAGATGACCGCGGACATCGAGCCCCAGGTCAAGCCGATCGTCGACGACGCCCGCGCCTCGGTCTCGAACGTGCGGACCATCACCGACGACGCCGCCAAGCGCTGGCCGCAGTGGGGGGACAAGGTCGACAAGACCTTCGCCGACTTCGAGCCGATCGTCAAGAGCGTGCGCGAGTTCGTCGACAAGGCGCAGGGCGTCATCGACCGCAACACCAAGCCCTTCGAGGAGATCGTCGAGAACGTGCGCGAGCTCACCGCCAAGGCCAAGGGCGAGGGGTACGAGGAAGTGATGAGCGCCGTCCGGCGCGGGCGCGAGGGGCTCGATTCCTTCGCCGCCGCCGCCAAGCGCGTCGACGAACTCGTCACCACCAAGGCCCCCGAACTCGAGGACCTCGTGACCAACGGCGCCCTCGCCGCCCAGCAGCTCAAGCTCACGACCATGGAGATCCGCGCCTCGCCCTGGCGGCTCCTTTATCAGCCCACCAAGAAGGAACTCGAGAACGAACTCCTCTACAACTCCGTCCGCAGTTACTCCATGGCCATCGCCGAACTGCACCAGGCGTCGCAGTCGCTCGACGCTGTCTCGGCCCGAATCGAGGCCGCCAGGGCCTCCGGCGGCGCCGTCCCCGAGGTCGATCAACGGACGATCGACGAGCTCTCGAAACGCCTCCGGGAGTCGTTCGAGCACTACCAGCAGCAGGAACGCGAGTTCCTCGACCGCTGGATCAAGAAGTGACGCACGCGGCCGTTCCGGCCGAGCCTGATCCCCGGGCCTTGGCCCGTTTCCCGCGCCTCTGGTAGGCTGGCCGCATGGCCCAGCGCCGCCATCATTACGAGCGCGCGTTCGAGGAGTTCCTGCGTACCCGGAGGATTCCCTACGTCGCCGTCGACGAAGCCCGCAAGGCTCTGCTCCCCGAGGGCGCTCCTCTGCGGGTCCAGCTTCCTCCGAGCGACGAGGCCGCTCCTCGGCCCGATCAGCCGTCCCCCACCCGCGCGCTCAAGTCCTTCGACTTCGTCATCTACGCTTCGCCGCGCAACCTCCTGCTCGACGTCAAGGGTCGCAAGGTCGCGCCCCGCGCCCGGCGCGCTTCGCTCGGCGGCCTCTCCGGCAGGCTCGAGAACTGGGTCACGCGCGACGACATCGACTCCCTCGCCTGCTGGGAGCGACTCTTCGGCCCCGAGTTCCAGGCCGGTTTCCTCTTCATCTACTGGTGCGACGCACAGCCCCCCGACTGTCTCTTCCAGGAGATCATCGAGTACCGCGGCTGGTGGTACGCCCTCCGCGCCGTCACCCTCGCCGATTACCTCCGGCACATGAAGGTCCGCTCCCCGCGATGGGGAACTGTCGACCTCCCGACCGATGCCTTCGAGCGCATCTCCCAGCCCTTCACCTCCGGGTTCATCGCCCCCGACGCGCCCGCTGCCGACCACCCAGCGCCCCGGAATGTCGGCGAGCCGCCCGACTCCGCCGATCCCGGCCCGTCCTCCGCACGGCGTGGTGACGGTTGGACCCCCGCCGGCACACTCCACCACGTCGCCGACCCGCCCGGTCTGTAGCCTCCTCGCGGGCCGCCGCGGCAACTGTCCGGCGCGTTACGCGTATATCCTTGCTCCCGGAGGGCGTCCGCGCCCCGCCCTTTCGCCCGCCCCCC
>CALMQD010000412.1 GCA_937871415.1 uncultured Phycisphaerales bacterium
GGGGCGGGAGAGGGGGGAGGGGGGGAGGTCACTCCTCGAGGTACGTGTAGCCTTCGAGCCCGCGCTCGTAGAACGCCAGCAGGCTCTTGCCCTCGGCGACCGTGACGCGGTTGAGCTTGATCGCCCGCTCCACGTCGCGCCGCACCGAGCGCAGCATGTCCTCGTCGTCGTACTGCACGTACGACAGCACTTCCTTGACCGTGTCGCCCTCGATGACCTCGTCGATCGACCAGTTGCCGTCGCTGGTTTCGTCGGTTACCCCGCCGCCGGCCTGGTACGACACGTGAACCGCGTGGGTATCGCCCAGCAGATTGTGCAGATCGCCCAGGATTTCCTGATAAGCGCCCAGCAGGAACACGCCCAGGTAGTACGGCTCGTGGCTGCCCGAGGCGCCGGGGGTCGCGCTGCCGTTGGTCCCCGCGCTCTGGAGCGGACGCAGCTCGTGCAGCTCCAGCGCTTTCTTCTCCACGCGCTTGTCGACGAAACTGTCGATCTTCCCGTCCGAGTCGCAGGTGATGTCGGCCATGATCCCGCGCCGCGTCGGTTCCTCGTCGAGCCGGTGGATGGGGCAGATGGGGAACAGTTGGTCGATCGCCCACGAGTCGGGCATGGACTGGAACAGCGAGAAGTTGCAGAAATAGATGTCGCTGAGCGTCTCGGGCAGGTTCTCGATCTCCTCGGGCACCTCGCCCCGCTTGCCGCAGATCTCCAGGACTTTCTGTCCGATGGACCAGAACAGCCGCTCGCTCGCGGCCCGCATCGGCAGCGACATGTACCCGAGGCTGAACAGGCTCATCGCCTCGTCGCGCGCCTGCAGCGCGTCGTGATAGGCCTCCAGGAAGTTGCGGTCGCTCACGCGCTCGTACGCGTCGATCAGGTCGAGCACGGGCTGGGGCGGCTCCTTCTCCTGCGCGAGGTCCGCGCGGATGCGCTCCATGTCCGGCTCGGCCGCGAAGCCGCTCTTGCCCAGCACGTTCACGATCAGCACCGAGCCGTACGCGACCATGGCCCGCCCGGACTCCGACAGGATCGTCGGGTGCGGCACGCCCGCGTCGTCGCACACCGTCTTGATGCGGTACACCACGTCGCGCGCGTACTCCTCGACCGTGTAGTTGATCGAGCTGTGCCACGCCGACTGCGAGCCGTCGTAGTCCACGCCCATGCCCCCGCCCACGTCGATCATCTTCATCCCCGCGCCCAGGCGGTGCAGCTCGGCGTAGATGTGTGTGAGCTCGTTCACCGCGTTCTTCAGGTGCCGGATGTCGTACAACTGGCTGCCCACGTGGCAGTGCAGCATGTTCAGGCAGTCCGCCATGCCGCGGCTCTTGAGGTAGTCGAACGCCTCGAGCACCTCGGTCACGAACAGGCCGAACTTCGAGCGCGCGCCGGCGGACGATTCCCATCGACCGGCGCCGCGCGAACTCAGTTTCACCCGCACGCCGATCTTCGGGCGCACGTTGTACTTCTGCGCGTGCTTGACGATCAGCTCCAGCTCGCTGAACTTCTCGACTACGGGGATGATGTTCCGCCCCAGCTTGGTCGCGAGGATCACCGTCTCGATGAACTCGTCGTCCTTGAAGCCGTTGCAGACGATCGGCATCTCGTCCTGGCCCTCGGAGAGCGCCAGCACCGCCAGCAGCTCCGGCTTGCTGCCCGCCTCGAGCCCGAAGCGCAGCTCACGCCCCAGCGCGGCGATCTCTTCGCAGATGTGCCGCTGCTGGTTGACCTTGATCGGGTACACGCACGAGTACCCGCCCTGGTAGGCGTTCTCGGCGATGGCCCGGTCGAACGCCGCGCGGATCTCGCGCAGGCGGTGGTCCAGCACGCCCGAAAAGCGCAGGAGCACCGGCGTTGTGATCCCGCGGTCCTCCAGGCCCTCGACCAGTTCGTGCAGGTCGATCTGCTCTTCCGAGTTCTTGCTCGGCATGCAGCAGACATGGCCCTTGGGGTTGACGGAGAAATACCCCTTGCCCCAATCGGCCATGCCGTAGAGCCGTATCGCGTCCTCGATGGTCCAGCGGCCGTGAAGAAACGTGTTCTTCGGGATGGAGATCGTCGCCATCTGTTCCGTGTTCTCTGGCCGCGGTGGCGATTCGGACGCGAGCGCGCCCCCAAGCGCACCGCCGCGGCGGCAGGCACGCCCGCAAAACAATACACCATCGGCGCAGGGCGGGGGCCGCTTTGCACGCGAATTCCTCCCGGCGACCGGCACGCCCCGCCGCCCGGAGCGCCGTCAAGCCGCCACGAGGTTCGTCTCGGCCTGGTTGAGCGCCCGCTTCACGTGCCCGAGCATCTTGTCGAGCAGGTTCCAGTACAGCACCAGCGCGATCAGCGGCCCGACGAGGACGAAGGCGCCGACGATCGTGAGCACCGGCAACAGCCACATGTACGTATCGGTCTTGGACCCGATCGCCGGGTCCGGAACCCGCCCCGACAGCCACCGCACGTAGCGCATCATGCCGAAGAACAACGCCGCCCACGCCACCAGACCCACCAGGCCTAATAGGACGGTGACCCCCAGGATCAACGGCACCGTGCGGCCGACGATCGCGTAACCCATCATCGCCGCCCCGAGCCCGAAGACGAAGCCGACGACCTCGGAGCCCGCCCGTGTGCAGGAGGCCGCGCGGACGACCCGTCTGGGGGCCGCGGTGTTCTCGGTCCCCCGGTATCCCATGTCCGGCCGGGTGAATCGCCAGTAACCCAGCACCATCACAAACGAGAGAGCGAGGTCCGCGCCGTTGGTCGCAAGTTGGAACCACGCCGGGAGCGGAGCCCCCGAAGCGTTGACCGACACCGAAATGGCGAGAGCAAACGAGACCATGGCCAGGATGATCTGGGCGAGAATCCCGTTCAAGATCAGCCGCAGGCCCGATTGGAGCGATCGGAGG